>SICS01000005.1 GCA_009691305.1 Candidatus Peribacteria bacterium
TTGCATTGGGGAGTAGCCAAGCGGTAAGGCAACGGGCTCTGAACCCGTCACGCGGGGGTTCGAATCCCTCCTCCCCAGCCACGTCAGCTTAAGCTGACGTGGCCAGCCACTCTTCCATTTTGGAGTGCCGTTCGATTTCGGGTGCCTGAACTCCATGCTAAAACAAATAATGCAGTTATAAGTTTCAACTTACGACAACACCCCACTCTTTTAGCTGCTGAAGCAACGGTGCCAAATTATTCTTAACATCGTCATGCAAAAATGTATGGAATCCCATTTCTGCGGGAATGACTAGATTTCTTTCCTGATTGTCGATGAAAACGCATTCGGTGGCACTAGACTCCGCGACTCGCAAAGCTTCCTCAAAGATGCGTGGCTCGTTTTTTCGCGTTCCTACATTCGCCGAAAGAATGAGAATTGGGAAAAGTTTATCCAGTTTCATTTCTTTTGTAAGTGTCTGAAATCGTTCCTTGGAGTTATCAGTAATTATTCCTATTTTGTACTTTTCCTTTAGTGCCTCGCAAAGTTGGAACATTTGCCCATTTTTTCGAGCGTTTTTTAAAGCATCAGGCAGTAAACCTATATCTATTTGCGTCCCTAAACATGTACAAAAATCATCCCAAATATCGGCATGCTTTGCTTTGCCCAAAAGCAATTGAGAATGGTGCGCTCGATAGCAACGGTATAAGTCATCAAATGAAAGTTTGGGGACTGCCTTTTGAAGACTTTTACATATAGTGCCAGAACCGTTTCTGTCGGTCGTCAGCACGCCATCAAAATCGAAGAATAGTGTTTTGATCAAAGTTAAAAGATTCTATCAGAAATAACGATCTGCCTCAGATTCAAATCTATTTTCTTCCAATACTCCCGGTCATTTATAATCGAAATAATACTGTTTGAATTGGTCAGTCATCGCAATTGGAAGCCAAAATATGATTTTATAGATTCCAGCCTTCGCTTTCGAGCTTCCCACTTCGCCTCTGGGCTACGAGGGACAGGTCGGTTGGCAGGCCAACAGCTTTCCATCATTTTGGCATACCGCTGAATGACGTTCCGAACAAAGGTCCTCGCCATCTCATCAACCGGAATAGTACTTGGTTTGTGCTCCCCCGCACGCTTCATTCCTTTTGCACACACGTCACCTCTGTCGTTGCTTCGTCGGGGAAGAGTGATCCTGTGAGCAGCGAATACACACCTCCTGTTTCTATTCCATCACGCGCTGCAGGACAAATGAAGCTGATGTTTTTGGAAGTCTCCACGACTCCTGATCCAAGAGAGTCATTATACGTACAGGGGATACCGCTCTGTAACGCTCTGCTCCCTTCACAGATACGGACGACCTGAGCGACGCTTTTTGCGGGGATGTTGCACTTCAGTCGTACTTTGGTGCCCGGAACGCATTCATGAAGTATTTTCGCATTTTTGAGACCACAGTTCCTGAGAGGCCCAAAGAGCCCTTCGCGGCATGTGTCCGTAACATAGCTCTCTCCCTTCTCAGGAATGTGCACGTTGTAGGAGATAGTGTTGTTTTCTTTCCACGCTGAGTACTGCTCACAGACAGGTCGGTCGACCGGATCGCCATGCTTGGTCTTGAGAGATGTGCGCTCGAACTTCTGTCTGCCCTGGGCATTTTTCTTGAGTGTGCCCTCGCATAGCAGTCCCTCAGGATTCGTCGTAAAGGAAAGCGGGAGATCCCGATTCGGCTTCACGTCGGAAATATCGAGCCATTGGCATTCGAGGCCCATCTTATATTCGTCGATCCATCCGACAGCATCGCCCTGGTCGATGCAATCGACGAAATCATGATGAAGCGGGCTGAGCTCATGGTTCCAGACCCTCCCGGACGGCTGGAGACAGAATGCATTCTTATGCGACACCGTATCCGATCCGTTGCCCACCGTGAAAGAACCGTACTCTGAGAAGTGATAGTGCCCATGACATGCGCTGAACTCGAAAACACCGTGCTGGGAAAGTACTGTACCGCTGTGCGTATTGAAGTAGTCGACTCGGCCGATCTCCAGCGGCTTCGCTCCAACATTGATGTCGCCGGTCGGGAATTGCAGCAAGTGCCGCCAACCGGTTCCACCGACGCAGGACTCTACGATTGTGCAGGAATTCTCCGGAATGTAGCGGTAATTGAACCGGTGTTTCACGAACTCTTCCATCGATGGTACAAGGTCCGGCCCCTCCGGGTTCGTCACTTTCCCGATTCGCACCGCATCGGCGATCGTGGCATCCCACGGCAGACGTTCAAAGCGCATGGACGTATCGATTTTCCCGATGCCCGACATGAGCGCCTGCGGACATGACAACGTCGGCAATGCAGTCTGGTGGCAACCGGTATTGGTCAGTTTTTGTTCGGTGCGGCAGCGTTGATTAAAAAAGAGATCCACTTCCTCGGCGTCAAAACTGTTCGGGGGAAATTGAGACTCATTCATGCACGCAAATCCCGTACGTTGGAACACGAATTCCGGATCGACAGGAAACTGGAACGGTTCGTCCCATATACCACCGATCTGTCCCAGCTCAGTGATGGAGATGCCGGGCGAATCCGTATCTGTCAGCAAGACACCGGAAAAGGCATACGAGACCGTCACCGTGTCGTGACCGTTGATTGTCTCTCGCTTGGGTTCTGTACGGATCGCGATACTCCACAGTTGTTCGGGCGGAAGCGGAGACTGTTTCTTCATTCCCGTGCCACCGAAGTTCAACCGGTGTGACGTGAGGCGGATTTGCCGAATGGCTCTGTCTTTCCAGAAGGACTCGGATTTTGTTTTGAGCTTCCCCACCAAGCGTTCGCGCTGATTGAAAGACAATTCATCCAGAACCACACCGACCGTGCTCTCCATGCTCGTTCTCATGAGCGCTGCCGGGTCTGGAATCACGGGAACGGGCGATTCAGTGATTGTGGGTCCGCCGCAGGAAACCAGCGCCAGAACGAAGAGAATGCTAAAGGCCGAACTGCGTGTGGCAACGCGCATGCGGTCAGGGTATCTGAGGAAAGGGGTTGGTCCAATCACTCAATTCTTCTTCCGTCTGAACATACCCACGGTACTCGATCGTCATGCCTCGATGTATGGAAAGGTGCAGATGTTTTCGTTCACCATCTGTTTCGGTACTAAAGCCTTTTCCGAGGTTTCCAATCCTTCCTCCTGTCGAAAGATCTACTCCGGAGCGAAGCGAAACGGAGTCGATAGACAAGTGTCCGTACAGGACGGTGACCGGTTCATTCTCATAGGTGCAATCCTGAATGAGAACTCCACCATATCCTTTCACCCATCCGGTAAAGCGGACTTTCCCGCTGCAAATTGAAAAAATTTCGACATCGGTATCTTGTTCGTTCAGGAATGTCTCAAAATCCGTTCCTGTGTGATATCCACTGAAACGCTCAGGTTGAACGGGTGAGGTTGTCGGTGAGATGGAGATTCGAAAAGGCTTCTTTGTGACACGTGTCTCTGCGTTGCTGATAGGGGAGACGACGTCTGCACGTGTACTCGCTGAAGAAGGCATCTCACCATTCGGAAGAACGGTGGGATGGTCTACGAGCGCACAACCCGCAAGCAAGAGAAGAAAGCCAATGAAGCTACGTGTCCGCATACCGATATCCTAGTCTAGCAAGCACAGGGCTGCTTCGATGCATGAACGGTGCGTAGACAGCGCGGAGTAACGAGATTTTAGGCTAGCCATAGCCCAGAAAACGTCCTATACTCTTCTCCCATGAAGGCACTGCGTCTCTTGCCCGTCGGCCTCCTCCTCGTCACATCCGTCGCGTTTGCTGCCACGGCGCAGGACCAGAAGGCCGATCCCGCTTTGCGGCAGTTGTTTTTGACGCAATTGCAGGCCAAGACGCCCGATGAGGCACTCGACAAGCACATTGAGACCGAACGGTTGCGCGTGCGGAAGGCCGAACTGGCGGAACTTAACGCTCTCGTGGCATCGGCGAACGCCGAGGACGACGAGACCGCCCAGCCGGCGACCGTGCTCCAGAAACAATCAGCGCTTGTGGAGATTTTGTTGGCGCGGAAGCAGGAGACGACGGTCGACATCGATTTGCTCGGCGAGGATGGGGTCGCGCTGGATCAGAATATGGCCGATGCCAAAGGTGCCGCACTCGACGGTGCCCGGCGCAGGAAAGCCGAACTACTCTCACAGAATGCCGTTCTGGAGGAGAGGCTTTCGGCGACTGTCGAGGTTCTTGCCCAGCAGGAAGATCGTCTGCAACGCCTTACCGCGCAGGAGCGTTACGCGAACTTTGCGGGAGTCCTCCAGGTGGCGATGTACGTAGCTATCCTGTTCTTCATCATCATGGTGGAGCGGCTTGTCCGCCGCCGCCTGATCGTCCGCATTCGTGACCGCAACCGCCGCTACTTCGTCGTCAAAATCTTCACTGGCACTGTGTACGTGCTGACGATCGGCTGGATCCTCTACCGTGTCTCGGGCAATTATCCGGGCTTCGTTACCTCGTTCGCTATCGTCGGTGCGGGTATTGCCGTGGCACTGCAGTCGATCATCAAGGACATCGTCGGGTGGTTCATCATCGTGCAGAAGCGGCTGTTCCGCATCGGGCAGCGCGTCACCATCGGCGGATTCACGGGCGACGTCGCCGACATCAGTCTGCTTCGGACCACTCTTGTGGAAGTGAACAACTCCATCGCCCCCGATATCGCGCGCGTTGGACAGCCGCTCTATCTGCCCAATTCTATGGTGCTTGAGGGGCCCGTCCTCAACTACCACGCCACGTCCGATTTCATGGAGGCCGAAATTCCCGTGACTGTCACCTTTAGCAGCGATTGGAAGAAGGCCGAACAGATCCTCCAGAATATTCTCCGCGACGAGGTCGGCAAGTATGTGGAGCGCGCGCGTGAGCAGCATGCATATCGCACTGCGCATTTCTTCGCGAGCCAGGAACCGCCCGAGCCGCGCGTGTTTGTGGAACTTGCATCCGACGGTGTCTTCTTCCTGTTGCGGTTTCAGATTCCCATCGGCAGCAAGCGCAGCATCATCTCGTCCATTGCGCGGAAGATCCTCGAACAGTTCTCCTCGTCTACGCCTAAAATCGACCTCGCGTACAAGACGATGCAGCTTGTCCAATAATCAGGTGGCCAATTTGCCCGCGCTCTTCTCCCACTCCCGCAGGAGATCGATGGCCTTCGCGACGTTCTCGACCCGGACGTATACCATGGCCTCTTTTCCGCACGTGGTCGCGTAGATCATGCGGATGTTGATGCCTTTGGCGGCGCAGGAGCGCCCGATGTTGGCGATGACGCCCGTCGAATTGCGGACCTTGAGGGCAATCACCTCCGATGTCGTCACAGCACCCAGATCCTTGAGCAGAAGTTTTGCCGTTTCGACGTCATCCACGATCAGGTGGATGATTGAGTGTGTGGGGCCTTCACTGCAACTGATGGCGTCGATGTTGATATCGGACGACCGCAATTTATCTCCCACCTTTGCGAGTGAGCTGGGGATATTCGGCATCGTGATGTTCACCTGTCCGACGATCTGCATGGTTTGCGGAAAAATAGTGGCGATAGTCTAAGGATCTCCGGCGCGAACGCAAGATGACACGCTCTGCCGCGGGCGTCATTGGATAGGTCGTTCTTCGGACTTCAGCATGCGGACAAGCGGGACGACTTGGACCCCTTTGGTCCGAATGCCGGGGACGAGGCAGATGGGCCCCCTGAGCCGATATGCACTGAAAATGGTGATCGTATTCGATTCTGCCGTTTTGGCGGCCTTGCCGATCGTGCAGACCATCTGCGACGGCACTTCGACGGTCGATTCCGTCATGAGATCTGCGACGATCATCTGTCCTGATTTGCGGATCTTGGTCACGAAGGGCCGGATGCTGTCTCGGCCGGAGAATGTTTCGCCGTTGATCTCGACCCAGAGGTTCTCCGCATCCATAAAGAACGTCGCCCGATACCGTTCACCTGTCTCGTCATCCACGAAGACCAGTTCCTTCCCGACGATGTCCCCGTCAGGCGATGTGCTGAAGAGGTTGCCGATGTCCACCGCTTCCGTCGATTCTCCGGAGCTGCGATAGGCCAGATACCCCACAGCAGAGACGGCCATGGCCGATCCCACGAAGAGGGCTCTCAGGGTTTTCTGGAGCCAAGATGACGTTTGTTGCACTGCTGGTTTCTTCTCCGCAACCCTTTCGGGTATCGCGGGCATCGAAGAATGCTCCGGATTCGTCATTAACCCTGCACTCTACTCCGGCATCCACCGTGCAACAGGAAATAGTAGGATGAAGTGCGGACAAGAGCCTGCAGAGCTACACAATCACCCTTCCACGGGCTCAGGGTCAGCTCAGGCGGACCACGTCACCGTCCCTTCGAACGTCACTTTCCCATTTCCTTTCACGATGTTCCCGATCGGATAACAGTCATGGCTCTGCTTCTTGATGTGCGACTGAATTTTCTCCGCACTTTTCGCATCGACGATGAGCGTCAGCCCGACGCCCATGTTGTACGTCCTGAGCATTTCGGCGTCGGCGATCTCCCCCGCGTCGCGGATTGCTGTGAAGATGGGCAAGACTCGCAGTGAGCTGAGGTCGATCGTCGCGTTGACGGACTTCGGCAGAATGCGCTCCAGGTTCCCTTCGATCCCGCTGCCGGTGATGTGCGCCATGCCGTGCAGTCCACTGTCGCCCAGGATTCCCTTCACCGTTTTGTAGAAGCAGAGGTGGGGGAGGAGGATGGCATCGAGGAACGACATTTGATCAACTTTTGTATTCAGTATTTCTGGCTTCTCCTTCATCAATCTCCGTACAAGTGAGTATCCATTTGTATGGAGGCCGTTGCTTGCGATTGCTAGAACCACGTCACCGTCTTTGACCTTGCTGCCGTCGATGACCTTCGCTTTCTCCACCACGCCGACGATGCTTGCAGTGAGGATGTACGTCCCTTCTGGGATCACGCCCGGCTGCTCGGAGGTCTCTCCGCCGGTGAGCACGCACTCCTGCGCGGTGCATGCGGCGGCCACGCCCGCGACGATGCGCTTAACGATGTTCTTGTCCAACTTTCCGCAGATCACAGCGTCCTGCATGGCGAGCGGCTTCGCGCCCATGACGATGATGTCGTTGATGAGGTGGTTGACCATGTCTGCGCAGATCGATTCCACGCGGTCATGCTGGAAGGCGAGCAGCTGTTTGCTGCCCGGCTCCTCGGTCTTCATCACGAGCACGGGGTGCTCGTACTCCGGGAACTTCCCATCGTAGAGCGTCGCGAAAGCGCCGACGGAATTGAGCACGCGCTTGTCATCGGTCTTGAGTGTCCGTTCCACGTCCAAGAGCACTTCATCCTTGGCCGCGATGTCGACGCCTGAGGAAGCGTATGTGAACGAGGAAGGTTTTTTCTGCTTCTCCATGTGTGAAGTATAGGGCTAGGGCTAGGGATAGAGAAGACGATGTCATGGTGAGCGGAGCGAACCATAGGCCGCGGTACATGCCTGAATTCCCGCGCCCGCGAAGGGGCGCTGCTATGGCCTAGCCCTCAGAATGGATCGCCGTCACCTTCACTTTCCGGTGCGATTGGGGATGCGCGTGGGTTGGGGTCTCAACCTTTTTGGCTTTGGCTTTCGACTGCTTTTCCTCGGTGTGCGCTTTCCTGTATCCACCGACGCTGTCGCGTGCGATCTTGCCGTGCTCCAGTTGTACGACGCGCATGTGCAGGAGGTCTACAAGTGCCGCGTCATGGGTGGCGATGATGACGGTGGTGCCCTCCGCGTTGATCTCCCGGAAGCTCTGGAGCACTTCCTTCGCCTGATCGGGGTCCAGGTTCTGGGTCGGTTCATCGGCCAGGAGGATCAGCGGTTTGTGGGCGATCGCCCGCGCGATGGCGGTGCGCGCCTTTTCGCCGCCCGAAAGCTCGCGCGGCAATGCATGCGCGCGAGTGCCGAGGCCCATTTGCCCCAGCAGGTCTTTGACTCGGGAGAGAATCGTATCGTCCGATGCGCCGCAGACTTCCAATGGGAACGCGATGTTCTCGGCCACCGTGCGGTTCGCCAGCAGTTTGTAATCCTGGAACACCACACCGACCCGACGGCGGAACATCTGCAGCGCCCCGGCCGGCACGCTGCGCAAATCGACGCCATCCACGCTGATGCTGCCGCCCGTCGCGGTTTCGGCGCCCACGAGGATCGAGAGCAGCGTGGTCTTGCCCGCGCCGCTCGGCCCCGTGATGCACACGAATTCTCCGGGCGAAATCTCCAGCGAAATGCCGTCCAAGACCCGTCCATCACCATAATCTTTCGAGACTCCTTTGAGGATGATCATGGAGGTGAGTATACCTCACACCATCGATTTCCTCACAACCACATACACTTCCCGACTCCGATCCCGCGTCACCTCTACTTCAACAATTTTCGGTTCCTGCCAATCCAATTTCAGTCCGCCGAAAAATTCATCAAAGTCTGCGCCACGAAAAATCTTCACCACACACTTGCCGTTCGGCTTCAGCATATCCTTCGCGATCGCGAGTGATGCGGTCGCGAGTTCCACTGATCTCCATTGATCGAGATCTTTCACGCCGCTCGTGTTGGGCGCGATGTCGCTCAGGACGAGATCAGCGTCACGTACGCCTTCCTTCCGCAGCGTCTCCCCCACGCCGTAGGTATCGGTGATGTCCATCACGAACGTCTTCACATTGTCGGCAATTGCCTCGATCGGCGTCAGGTCAAACCCATAGAGTGCCCCCGTCGGCCCCACCTCGCTTGCGGCGAACTGCAGCCAGCTCCCCGGTGCCGCTCCCAAATCGACCACGGTCATGCCCGTTTTCAGCAGCCCGAAGCGCTCATTGAGTTCCATCAGTTTATAGACCGACCGGGCACGATAGCCTTCCTTGGCCGCACGCTGCGACCATTTGTCGTTGGGAGTGTAGGGTTTCGGCACGTGAATATGATAGCAGCGCCCTT
Source organism: Candidatus Peribacteria bacterium (assembly GCA_009691305.1). Lineage (GTDB taxonomy): Bacteria > Patescibacteriota > Gracilibacteria > Peribacterales > Peribacteraceae > JABFSS01. The sequence goes on from SICS01000005.1 coordinate 8,917, forward strand.
CCACGGGCGCGGTAATTTTCTTGATCCGCAGCCATGGAAGGCTGCTTCTCTGCAATTCATTTTAACGGGTTCTTCTTCGGCACTCCCACTGCGCGTGGGTACGTTCCAGAGAGCGGGGATTTCTTTTCAAAAATGAGCAGCTGCCTCTTCCCAAAGTCCCCAGGGAGATCGTAGATGTGGCTCTCCTTGAATGGGCAACGGAGGGCGTCCTGTGCTTTTTTGGAACCGGATACTTCTTTCTCCGCGTTCATGCTCTTCCAGAGGATGATTTTCCCTCCCACTTTCACGAACGGGCTCGCGTATTCGAGCAGGACGTTGATCTCTGCGACTGCCCGTGCCGTTACCACATCAAACGTTTCGCGATACTGCTTGGCATGGCCGATCACTTCCACTCGCCCGCAGATAAGATTCACGTTCTTGAGTCCCAGAGAATCTTTGATCCGATTCACGGCATCGATCTTCTTCTGCGTCGAGTCCATGCCAGTCAGATGGGCTTCGGGAAGGCAGATGGCGAGGGGGAGCAAAGGGAAGCCGCCGCCGGTGCCGATATCGAGAATTCGGAATTCGAAATTCGGAATTCGAAATGATTCAAAAAGTTCTACCGCTGCCGTTGAATCTAATACATTTCCAATCCAACAGCCTTCTTGCGTACGAAATGCTGACAGATTTACCTTTGCATTCTCCTCAAGAAAAACAGTAACGAGCTTGCGCAGCTGTTGTTCCTGAACGGCATCCATATGGTCATTATTGCATGAATGTGCCATGGAATGAACGTGTGCTCATTTTCCATTTTCCATTTACAATTTTCCACTACGATGGACGTATGCCACACGGAGACCGCATCGCCGAATTTCTCCTTGCGATCGGCGCTGTGCGCCTGAGCCCGCAGGAGCCGTTTACATGGACGAGCGGCATCAAGTCGCCCATCTACTGCGACAACCGGATGATCTACAGCCACCCCGAGGCGAGGAGTTTCGTGGTCGCGGCGCTCGTGTCGCGGGTCAGGGCACTCCATGTCGCCCCCGACGTGATCGCGGGAACTGCCACCGCCGCCATCGGGTGGGCCGCGCTCGTTGCGGATCGGATGAATCTTCCTTTCGTGTACGTCCGTGCGAAGGCGAAAGAGCACGGCGCAAAAAAGCGGGTCGAAGGCGATCTCCGCAAGAGTGGCCAGCACATCGTGGTGGTCGAAGACCTGATCAGCACCGGCGGCAGTTCGATCAGCACCGTTGAGGCGTTGCGGGAAGAGGGGAAGGCGATCGTGACCGACATCGTCTCCATCTTCAGTTACGAATTCCTCTCCGCCACCGAATCGGCGCAGGAAGCAGGGGTGCAACTACATCCGGCCACCACCATCACGAACCTTGTGAAGATTGCTCAAGAACAGGGCAAAATCACCCAGCAGGATGCGAAAATGATCGGGATGTTTGCTGGGGATCCGCAGGGGTGGGCAATCGTGACGTCCCGCTGATCAGAACTGCCGCAAGAATCGCAGATCTCCATGATAGAAACTCCGGAGATCGGGAATTTGGTGCTTGATCATGAGCGGTCGCTCCACACCGAAGCCGAAGGCAAAGCCCTGCCACTCGTCGGGGTCGATGCCGCAGTTCTTTAGGACGTTCGGGTGCGTCATGCCGCAACCACCCATCTCCAACCATCGTCCCTCTTTACTGTCTTTCTCATCTCCTTGCCACAACATGTCCAATTCAAGACTGGGTTCTGTGAAGGGGAAAAAGCCCGTACGGAAGCGGAATTCGACATCCCGTCCGATCAGCTCACGAAGTCCGGTGACCAGGATTCCCTTGAGGTTTGCCAGTGAAATATCCTTCCCGATCATCATCCCTTCAAATTGGTGGAACATGGGGGAATGCGTCGCATCGGAGTCCTTCCGGTACACACGGCCGGGACAGATGATGCGGAACGGCGGCTTGTGCGTCGACGCGAAACGGATCTGCATGTTCGACGTGTGGGTCCGCAGGACGTAGCGTTTGTCAGGGGGCAATTTCTCGTTGGGATCCGTGATCCAGAAGGTGTCCTGCGAATCGCGGGCGGGATGTGTTTCGGGGATATTCAACTTATTGAAATTGTTTTCCTCCGTTTCCAATTCTGGCCCTTCGGCGACATCAAACCCCATCCGTCCAAAAACTTCTTCAATCTGCCGGATGAACTCGGGGATCAAATGCTGGTGGCCGCGATCGTGGGGCGGCAGCTCCAACGTCACATCCAGCTTGTCATCGCTGCCGAGTGCACCCATCGATTTAGCAGAGAGTTCCTGGCGTCGCGCGGTGATCGCATCCGTGAGCGTTTGCTTCCACTGGTTCAGCTCCTGCCCCTTCTTCACTTTCTCCGCCGGGGGCAACGTTGCCAGTTCCTTCAGCGCCAACGTGAGCGCGCCGTGCTTGCGGCTGAAGATTTCCAGCTCCAACGCATCCACCTCCGCGGCGGACGCGGCGGAGCGGATCTTGGCCTCCTGTGAACCCAGATCGGACATGAAGCAAGGATACTGGATGTAGGAAAAACGAGGTAGATGAGATTGAAGGATGGTGAGAGGGTTAGATGGCAAATCGGCCACCATCTCACCATCCAACCATCTCACTATCCTTTTTCAGGAATTCAGCGCCAGTTCTATGAGCACAAACACCCCGTAAATCATCATCGCGATCCACCACGTGAGGAGCCCCAGGAGGTGGAACAGCACCAGGACCACCGTTCCCAGCCCCAGGAAGACGCCCTGCCGGACCGAGATGCCCAGGATCTTCCCCAGGTCCCACGAGTGCAGTGGTACCACCCGCCACAGCGCGTACCAGAGCAGCGTCCCGACGGAACTGACGGCCAGGAAGAGGCTCAGAAAGAAGGCGGGAAGCGCGTACGCGGGGGCGGTGAGGGGACTGACGCGGAAGATCACCACGAGGAGTGAGGTCGTAGAGAGGAGGGCCGAGAGGGAGATCCCGAAGAGGAGGGAAGTCATGATTTTTTAGGCGCAGGTCTTCGACCTGCGTTCACACGCCGAAGGCGTGCGCCCAGATTACCGGGTTTTCCTTTCTTCCAAAAATTTTCCCAGCGCTTTGAAATCATCATAGAGCGCCTGCCGCAATCCGCCGTTGTGCAACGCGGCGGCGGGATGGTAGATCGGGAAGACGGTTATTGAATCTTTGTCATCCTGAGCCCCTCGGCCTTGCTCGGGATAAACTCCGCGAAGGATTTGAGGCTTGCCGTGCCCTTCGGTGATGCTCAGCTTCGTAAAGAAGTGCCCCAGCGCATGTCGCCCCAGCGGAACGATCACTTTCGGCTTGATGATCGCGATTTCCTGTTTCAGCCATGGCATACACTGCTCCTTTTCTTCCGGCGTGGGGTCGCGGTTTTGCGGCGGTCGGTATTTCACGACATTGCTGATGTAGACGTCCGCGCGCTTCAGCCCGATCGTCCCGAGCAGTTCATCCAAAAACTGTCCTGCAGGCCCCACGAACGGCCTGCCCTGTTCATCTTCCTTCTGCCCGGGTGCCTCACCGATGAACATGACCTCTGCCTGGGGATTCCCTTCGCCAAGCACTGCCTGCGTTGCTGTCTTATACAACGCACATCCTTTCCACTCCCTCAATTGCGTCTGGAGTTCCGGAAGCGTCAGTGCGGGCATGCTCGAATCATAGCAAATGTCACCCTGAGTAGCTCGTCGCGGAGCGGCGAGCGTATCGAAGGGTCAGTACTCAGACTTCACTTTCTCAATCCGTTTCATCACCTTCGCTTTCAATCCCGGGTCGCTCTCACCGAGGATCCTAAGCGCGCAGAGCGCGGCGTTCTTCTGGTTCAGCACCGTCATCACTGGTACGTCGCTGGGCATGCGGAGGTTACTGTGAATGTCCGTCAAGTATTCCTGCAGATCCTTGTACGGTGGACAGTTAATCACAGGATGCACGCAGCTGCCTGCGACCACTCCTCCCAGTCCATTGCTCATACCGACAACGGTGATCACGACGGTCGGGTCTGTCCTCGCGTTCAACTTCTTGATCTCTTCGACGACTTTCTCCGGCACTTTATGTGCCGAGGCTACGATGATCTCCGAGGGGACATCGAACTCCTTCAGAAGGTCAGCGATCTTCTGGGTAAATTCAACATCTGCCTTTGAGCCTAAGAGAAAAGCTACATGCATGGGGGCAGTATAGGGCTAGGGCTAGGGCAAGGGCTAGGTGATTCGTTATGGGTATGATAAGGTGCCGCGGCCGTTCTTTTGTGCGCCCGTAGTTCCCGCCTTCGCTCCTTCGGAGCTTCGGCGGGCAGGCAGCCTTCCAGGCTTCTCCTCGTTACGGGCTCTCTCGATCTTTCTTCGTTATCGTGCGCCCGTAGTTCAGCCTGGATAGAACGCCAGATTGCGGATCTGGAAGTCGTAGGTTCAAATCCTGCCGGGCGCACCACGTAAAATCGCTGCGCGATCACGTGGGGATGTAGCTCAGCTGGCTAGAGCGTCTGCATGGCATGCAGAAGGTCAGGGGTTCAAGTCCCCTCATCTCCACCATATTCATTTCATTGCAATAAACCTCTCGACGTCCTTCAAAGTTTCCTCCAGTTTCCCTTCAATATTCTTCACCGAGGTCGTGCAGAGCTTCTCATAGGTCAATTCGCGTTCGATGCTTGCGATCCGGCGCTTGAGCTCATCTGGGATGATCGGGGCACGATTGGTGATGTGTGCGATCAGTTGATCGGTGCTCTCGGGGAGGATGAAGATCGATTGCAGCACGTGCGTCCCGTCTGCGAAGAGGGGATGGGCACGGATCGAATCGAAGCCCTGCACGTCGACTTCACGGATCACGATTTTCCCTTCTTGGATTGGCGGAATGATCTCATCAACGAGCGTCCCGTACCGCGCACCTTCGTGGACCGTCGCCCATTCGAGGAGCTTCTTTCCTGCCAACAGTTCATCGAACTCCGCATCGCCCACAAATTTGTACAGTTCATTGCCTTCACCGGTGCGTCGATCACGAGTTGTTGCGGAGCGAGGGAAATGAAACTCCGGATGTCGGGTCCGAAGCTTTTTTAAGATCACGCTTTTCCCAACGCCGCTGGGGCCGATGATGAGGACGAGTTTGCCGGGGGACATGGGGCAATCGTAGCTGATGAAAACCCAATCAGCATCTCTCGCGCCCTCACCCCGACCCTCTCCCGCTGCGGCTGGAGAGGGAGCCACTTTACAAAAACCCCGCTACGTCAGCCGAAGCTGATGAGCAGCGGGGGTGTGCAGAGTGACTCACCTCTGCATACTCCCTACCCTTTGACGCGATTGAGAGCGCGCCGGCTCGTGTGTGTGTTTGTGTAGAAACGAAAGAGCAGGTGTTTATGTTTGTGGAGTCGAGATCCCTCCAGTGGAGGGAACCTCAGGTGTAGTAAGTCGTCTCCGCCAAGGCGGAGTACTACGAGTGAGGCAGGGAGGGGTGAGGGTGACAATCGCAGATGCAGGCTCCATATATGGAGTGTCTGGAGTCATCCCTCGCCTCTCCCTGCCTGCCGGCAGGCAGGACTGCCTCGTTTTTGGGTAAGGAGTTTTGAATGAGCAAATCCAGATATTATAGCCGAAAACGAGGGATGGGGCTAGGGGGGGTAATTGGGCTATGACAAAATCCTTCCTATCCCAAGCCCTAGGCCTATCCCTATAATCCATTCATGCCTCGTACAAAGATTGCAATTCTCTATGTTGGAGGTTCGATTGGAATGGTGATGAATCAGAAGACGGGCCGGATCGAGCCAATGGAATCGCTCAGCATGATCCACCGCGTGATCCCGGAAATGCAGCGCGAGGTCAGCCTGGAATTCTTTGCAATTTCCAACGTCGGCTCGTCCGAGGTGACGCCGGACCACTGGGTAGAGATTGCGCGGAAGATTGAGCAGATCTACGAGCACTTCGAGGGCTTCGTGGTCATCCACGGCACGAACACCATGAGTTTCACCGCATGCGCGCTCAGTTTCGCGTTGCAAAATCTCAGAAAACCTGTCGTGATGACGGGGGCGCTGATGCCGATCAACGACATCGCCGGCGACGGACGCATGAATTTGATCTTTGCCATTCGCGCCGCGCAACTCGACATTGCCGAGGTGTGCGTCTGTCTGGGGCCCAAAGTCATCCGGGGTACGCGCGCCAAGAAGGTCGATGAATCCCTCCTGCAGACATTCGACAGTCCCCGATTCCCCGCGCTCGCCGACTTCAGTACCGATGTCCACCTTCATCCATGGCGCATGGTGCGCCGCAAGCGGTCGCTGCTCTGTCGACCGACATTCGACCCCAACATCATCGTGGTCACGCTCACGCCGGGCATGCCCCAGGCGTACTTGGACAGCGTTCTCCAGAGCAAACCGCACGGCATCCTCCTGCGCGCTTTTGGCCCCGGCATGGTCAGCGAGCACCTCTTCCCGTGGCTCCGCCAGCTCAAGAGCGACAACATTCCGACGCTCATGATCTCCCAAACGCTCCGTGGCGCGGTCGACCTCCACCGATACCGCAAGCAGGTGACGATGGAAGGACTCGGCATCATTTCCGGCAAGAATATGGGTCTTGAGTGTGCGACGGTAAAGTTGATGTGGGCGCTGACGCAGGCGAAGACGCCCTTACGGTTGAGGGAGCTGATGGAGAAGAGTCTGGTTGGAGAACTCGATGAATAGTAGATGTCATGGTGAGCTCGTCGAACCATGACAGGAGTTGTATCCTTCGACGAGCTCAGGATGACAACGCTTACTCGTCTTTCTCATCTTCATGCTTTTCCATCATCTTCTTCCCGATGATCGATCCAATCGCACCGCCGATGATGAGGCCGACGACGACTTTCTCCATCAACCGCTTTTTCGGTTTCTCCCGGCGACGACGAAATGGCCACCACATGAGGCTACTGTAGCAGGAATGTAGACTTTTGTACTGACTTTGCGGGGACTTTGAGTGAAAAATTAATAATGAAAAATGACCAGGGATGTATTTTTCACTTTTCACTATTCATTTTTAATTCCGTGTATTTCCCAAGGTGCTCCAAAACAATTGCTTCGATTGCTTCTAGTTTCTCTTTCGTTCTGGCTTCCATGCATACGGAAATACACGGGCTCGTGTTGCTCTGCCGGATGCCCGCCCATGCGCCGTCGCCGAAGTCGATCCGGACCCCGTCGAGCGTGTTCACGGGGTGCGTCTTTTTGAAGTGTGCCGTGATTGCGGTAATGACTTTGCCCTTGGATGCATCGGGACAATGCGGACGGAGTTCTGGTGCCTGGTGGACTTTCGGGAAGCCGTTCATTAACTCCGAGAGCAGCCTTCCACGGCTGCGGTCTTGCGATCCCGCACCCGTAGAATTCGCACCCTTGGAAGGGTGCCCTGAATTGCACAAAATTGAGAGCACGCGCAATGCCGCAACGAGCGCATCATCGAACCCGAAGTAGTCCTCTGCGCAGAAGAAGTGCCCCGACTGCTCGCCGCCCAGTTGTGCCTTCTCTTCACGCATCGCGTGTTCCACGTACGAATGCCCGACCTTGCACATCACCGGTCGGCCGCCCCATCGTTCAACTTCTGTGTTCAAGATTTCTGAGTTACTGATCGTGAAAATGACTGGTGAGCCCGGGAATCGCTTCAGATGGTCTTCTGCCAGAAGCAGGAGGAGATAATCCGACGACCAGATCTTGCCCTGTTCATCCACAAGACCCAACCGGTCGCCGTCACCATCGAACGCGAAGCCGATGTCGGCGCTCACCTCCTTCACCTTCGCCTGCAGGTCCTTGAGGGTCGAGTGCTTGCTCGGGTCGGCCGGGTGGTTGGGGAATTCTCCGTCGGGGTCGGTGAAGAGTTCGATCACTTCGGCACCGACGCTCCGGAGCACGTCGCAGTTTACGGGGCCGGTCACTCCATTCCCGGAGTCGACGACGACGGTCAATCCCTTGCCGACACCGTTAAACTTCTTCGATAGGAATTCTTTATACGCGGTGATGCCGTCGATTGTTTCCTGCGTGCCTTTGCCGGGCAGGAAATCATCCTTCTCAATCTGTTTCCGCAAGTCCTGCAGGCTTTCGCCGCTGTAGGCCTCGGCATCGCGGACCTGCAACTTCAAGCCGTTATCTTCCTTTGGGTTGTGGCTGGCGGTCACCTGCACGCCGCCGTCGAGCTTCCGGTCACAAATCGTAAAGTAGTTCAGGGGGCTCGGCGTCTCGCCGATCGTCAGGACTTTGCACCCCGCTTTCATCAACCCATTGATCATGGCCGCGACCAGCTCGGGGCTATGTGTTCGTGCGTCGCAACCCACGACGACGTTGGGATGGTCCTTCTTGTACATGCGCCGGAGCACTGTTCCGAATCCTTTGCCGATCAATTCGCAGGCATCGGCACTCAGCTGAGAATGGGCTTTACCCCGTATGTCGTAGGCACGGAAAATGTGGGGATCGATCATGCTGTGAGAATATCAGACGATGTCATGGTGAGCTTGCGAACCATAGACATCGGCGTGTCGTCCTTCGCAGGCTCAGGATGACACGCCTTTGGCACCAAAATACGTGTTCAGACAGGCACTTTTCTGCTATAATAAGACTAAATACCCACTTCAACCCTGCCGGACAAAAAGAACCTCCACGTCGCCTACTTCACGATGGAAATCGGCCTCAAGGGGTCGATCCCGACGTTTGCCGGAGGCCTTGGTGTGCTTGCGGCGGATTTGATGCGGTCAGCCGCTGACCTCTCATTACCTGCAGCGTGCGTCACGGTCTGTTGGAAGCACGGCTACCTTCACCAGCATATCCGTCCCGACGGTTCACAGGATTACGAGGACATGGAATGGAATCGCGAGAAGGAACTCGAACGTTTGCCCGAGCGCGTGACGGTGAAGATCGAAGGCCGCGACGTGGTAGTCGGAGTCTGGGTTTTGAAATTACAATCACATGTTGAGGGGAGCGCCCTTTCTGGGCGCGGGCAGAAAGCCCGCTCCTCTGCCGGTGTCCCGGTCTACTTCCTCGATACCGACGTCCCCGAAAATTCCCCCCAAGACCGTGCGATCTGTGACCGCCTGTACGGCGGCGACCAGGCCATGCGCATTACGCAGGAGGTCGTTCTGGGCTTCGGCGGTGTCAAAATGCTGCGTGCGCTAGGGCACAAGGACATCACGTACTTCCACATGAACGAGGGCCACTGTTCGTTCCTCACGCTCGAACTCCTCCGCGAAAGGGGATTCAAGGACGATGAGGTCCGGAAGTCCTGCGCCTTCACTACCCACACGCCGATCAAAGCGGGGCACGACGAGTTCGGCTACGACCTTGCCTACCGCATCGTCGGTGACGGGTTGCCGTGGCACATCAAGAAACTTGCGGGCGAGAACGCACTCTCCATGACGGAACTTGCGATGTCGCTGAGCCATTACACGTGCGGCGTTTCCAAAGTGCACGGGCAGGTCTCGAGCAAGATGTTCAACCGCCCCATCGACTCGATCACCAACGGCGTGAACCACATCGAGTGGGCGTCCCCCGAGATGCAGGAGCTCTTCGATGAGCTGATCCCCAACTGGCGAAAGGACCCCTTGCAGCTCCTGAAAATGAGCCGGGACATCCCCGACGACAAGCTCTGGAAAGCCCATCAGAAAGCCAAAAAGAAGCTACTTACGCTCGTGAATGCCTCCCAGGGTGAACACCCGTTCTCCGAAGACGTGCTCACGATCGCGAGCGCCCGCCGCGTCGTCCCGTACAAACGCCCCGAACTCCTCTACACGAACCTGGATCGCCTTCGGCAGGTCGGGGATGGGAAGATCCAGATCATCCACGCCGGCAACGCCCACCCCCATGACCAATTCTCCATGGACGTGATCCGCCACATGATCGAGCAGTCGTGGGAACTGCGCGGGTGCATCAAGATCGCGTACCTCCCCAACTACAACCCGGACCTCGCCAAGCTCCTCGTCTCCGGCGCCGACGTGTGGCTCAACACGCCCACGCGGCTGCACGAGGCGTCGGGCACCTCGGGCATGAAGGCGTGCCTCAATGGCGTGCTCAACCTTTCGACGCTCGACGGCTGGTGGATCGAAGGCTATGCGATGGATCCCGAAGCGGGGTGGAGGATCGGGCCACTGGCGTCCTCTCTCAGCCCTGATGACACGCGCCAGATCGATGCCGAAGACCTCTACACGCAGCTGCAGTACCAGGTGATCCCTGAGTACAACTACGAGGGCCGCGCGCGGTGGCTGCGCCGTATGAAGCGCGCGATTGGGCTCATGGGGTACTTCAACGCCAACCGGTGTGTGCTCGAGTATTGGGAGAAGGCCTGGAAATAAGAACGAGGTTTGTCGAGTGTGCCGAATATCCCTGCACGAAGCCATTTTACGCATCGTTGCACAACGCGAAGGGACGGGCGTACGATTCACGAATCTCCCCCCTTTCTCTATGGTCAAGACCCTCACACGCAAGAAGAAGCTCACCCTTCGACCCCGCTCAGGGCAAGCGGCAAAGAAGCCCGTGATGAAGAAGGGGAAGGCAAAAGTGATGAAGATGAAGTCGAAATCCAAAGTGAAGTCCAAGGCCAAGAAGGCGATGGTGAAGAAGGTGGCGAAGAAGGTCACCAAGAAACTCATGAAGAAGACCGTCGCCAGGAAGGCGGCGATGGCCGGCACGCTCGGTAAGGTTGTCCATTACTACGATAAAATCGGCGTCGCCATTGTCAAACTCACCGGCACCATTACTGTCGGCGAGCTTCTCACGTTCCGCCGCGGTGAGCGCGAATTCACTCAGCCTGTCAGCTCCATCCAGATCGACCACAAGCCCGTGAACAAAGCCGGCAAAGGCAAGGTGGTCGGCATTAAAGTCGTCCAGGTCGCCGACCCCGGAACCCTCGTCTTCAATGGCTGATTCCAGACCCTAATCCCTAATCTTCTAATCCCTAATCCCTATCTCCCATGCCCGTCTGCGGTTCCTGCCACAAAGAGATCAGCGTCTGCACTATCTGCGAAGGGTTGCTCTGCAGCTCTGGCTGTGAGCACCGTGTGGAGGATGGCTGTGCGTGCGAGGAAGAGGATCTGGTTGAGGATGAGCCCGAAGCGGAGAAAGATGAAGATGAGGAATAAAGGCGGAGGGGCACGGCATGCCGTGCCCGTATATGGATGGTTTGATGGTGGATTGTTGAATGGCTCAATGGTTAAATTGTTGGCATGCAGAAGCTCCAGATTGTCGGTGCGTTGAACGTGACGCCGGATTCCTTCTATGACGGCGGGAAGTATCTCGACGTTGCCGCTGCAGTTGAGCGTGGTGCTGTGATGATCGCGGATGGCGCAGACGTGATCGAGATCGGGGGACAGTCGAGCGTGAGTGCTCCACTGGTTCCTGCTCATGAAGAACTGCAGCGCGTCATTCCCGTCCTCACGGCACTCCATCAGAAATTTCCGAGGCAGCAGTTCAGTGTCGATACGATGTCTGCTGTGGTTGCGGAAGAATCCATCAAGAACGGAGCGACGATCATCAACGACGTCTCCGCAGGTCGCCGCGATCCGCGTCTGCTCTCGGTGGCCGCGGATGCCGGATGTTCTCTGGTGCTCATGTACAGCAAAGACCTCCCGCCGACGGACAAGGCTGACCGGCAGTACGACGATGTCATTGCCCACATCAAGGACTTCCTCTCCGAGCGTGTGGCCGCAGCGGTCGCATCCGGGATCTCCAAGGACAAGATTATCCTCGATCCGGGGCTCGGATACTTCGTCTCCGCGGATCCCCAGTATTCCTTCCAGATCCTCGCGCGGCTCCGGGAATTTGTTTCCCTTGAGTTCCCGATATTTCTTAGCCCATCGCGAAAATCGTTCCTGGCCGGTCCGCAGAAACTTCCGCCAGAAGATCGCCTTCCGGCTACCATCGCGGCATCAGTAATTGCCATTCTCAATGGAGCCTCCTACATCCGGACACACGATGTGAAGGAGGTCCGACGCGGGTGCGAGGTCGTTATTGAACTCCCGGAATGATCACGAAGTTCACGATCGCCAAACTCATCATGATAATGATCGAGCCGATCGCGGCACGGACCAGGAGGCTTTTCGACTTGGTGTAGGCTTCCTCGCTGCCCATGCTGAGAACCAGGGAGAAGCCCGCGTAGACCACGACAATGAGGGCCGCGAGCCCTAGGAACCCCATTATGTAACTCACCGGCCGCATGATGGCCGCCAGAATCGGGGCGGGATTGCCTGTCGATTCCACAAACCCCCCGCTCAGGACGAAGCGCATCACAAGCAGGATGAGGCCGGCCGCGACGCTGAAGATCGTTTTCCGGATGTTGCCGATGGCTTCCTCGCCCGTCGATTGCCCGATGGCCTTCAGTGCCGTGAGGATCAGGATCAGCACCGCGAGTGATGCGACGATCATGAGCACCCAGTTCACGACGCCGTTCACCTCGGTCGTGAGGATGCCGACGCCGACGTCGATGTTCCCCTGCTGGACCTCGCCCGTGGTGCCGTAGAACGCGGCGATGAACGGGTCGATCAGCCAGACCATGATCAAGCCTGCAATGGTGCTGCTCATGACCGTGCGTGCCTTGGTGAGGATGTCGTCTTCCTGCCCGATGATCATGCGGTAACCGTAGATCACCATCACAACCACAGCGATCACGGTCAGGAGCGGGCGGAACTTGCCCACGACCATCTGGACCAGTTGGATGAACCCGCAGGCCGTGCTGCCCGAACACATGCCGTTGTCGTACATGAACGGCAGGAAGCCACTGATGTTATTTACCGTTTCGCCGATGATCCCGTATTGCGCGTAGGCCGTTGCGGGGACCAGGAGGGCGATTGCCGGCAGGAGGAGGCGAAGAAGGCGCATTAGATGGCGATAAATGCGGTGACGAGCGAGTAGGAGACGAGCACGAGGATCAGGGCGACGATGGCCGTCTTGATGACGTTCTTGGCCTTGTCCTTGAGGCCTTCGTCCACCGACACGATCAGCATGACGCCGCCCACGATGATCGCGAGCAGCGCGAGGAACCCCAGGATCATAAGCAGGTAGTTGGAGATGCCGACGATCTCGACCGCAATCGCTCTGGAACTGCCGAAGCCCGGCATAACCGCGACCGCGATGGCGTTGGCAAGCATGATGATGCCCGTACCGATGAAGCCGGCGATCAGGCGAGACCTTGCCTTCGTCACTTGTTCCTCCTGCCCCTGCGAACTGATGAGGCGGATCGCCTGGATCACGATGTTCACCATCAGCGTGATACCAGTGATCATCTTGAAGTACGTCACCACGTTCCCCGCGCCCTGTTCCACCACGCCCTGGTTCACGATCGCGATGCCCGCGTAACTCGGGGCGATCGCCATCACGAGGAATTGCGAGAGGCCCACGGTCGTGAGGCCAGCGATGATGTAGATGAACGACGTGCGTGCGTCTTTTGTGACAGCCTCATCGGAACTGTATTGCACAAGCCATCGTGAGGCGGTGAACAGCATGAAGATCGCAACCGCGACGATGGCCACCTGCATGGCGGTAATGATTTTGACGAAGATATACACGCCCAATCCTTCTGCCCCGCCTCCTCCGCCGTTGCAGGGGAGGATGTTGCAAAGTCCCATAATCGACCCGGGGTCGATCGTGAAGGCATGCGCAGCGGTCGGAATGAGGATTCCGAGGGTTACAGCCATTAATGCGCGGAGCAGTGTCATATTTCGGTTCCCGCCTTCGCTCCTTCGGAGCTTCGGCGGGCAGGCAGCGAAATCCAATAATTATACCAGAAAATGATGTTTTCTGGAACGCCTTCTAAAGCCTAGCAGCAGCCCTTCGTGGCTGCGGTAATCGCGGAAAATACCGCGCCCGCGAAGGGGCGCTGCTGGTATAAATCCCAGCCCTAGCCCTATACTTCCCGTATGCAATACTCCATTAACCCGAGCCAACCCCTCACGATCTCGTCTTCCACGGAATCAACAGTCTATGGCCTTTTCGCTCTCGCGATGGGGCTGACGCTCGTGGGCGTCTTTATCGGCATCGAGTTCGCCGTGCAGCTTTTTAGCAGCGGTATGGGCATCGTCCTCATCGTCGTCGAACTCGGCATCATTCTCACCTCACGTTTGTGGATGAACAAATCTCCACTGAATATCATCCTCTTCGGCCTCTTTCCCCTCATCTCGGGCATCACGATTACGCCGTACATCCTCTACGTGCTACTGGAGTACGCCAACGGCGCCTCCATCCTCATCAACGCGTTCGCCGCGACCACGTGCATGGGTCTGGCCGCCGCGGTCTTCGCGCGCACCACGCAGTGGAACCTCGCCGTGATGGGACGCGGATTACTCTTCGCCCTGCTCGGCCTGGTGGCCATGGGTTTGCTTCAGCTCTTCATCCCGTCGTTCCGCACGAGCGGCATGGAGCTCCTGATCTCCGGCGCCGGCGTCGTGATCTTCGCCCTCTTCACGGCCTACGATATCCAGCGCGTCCAACAAATGGCCAATGTCGGCGCGAATCCGTTCATGCTCGCGTTGACCCTGTATCTCGACCTGTTCAACCTCTTCCTCTACGTGCTTCGGTTCATGCTGGCGGTGTCGGGGAATAGGAGGCGGACCTGGTGAAAAATGCCCTTCCAGAGGCCTTTACTTCCTCTAATCCAAGCCCTAAACTCTCCGCACTATGGGCAAGAGACCTACCCCTAAAAAGCGAAAGGCCAAGTCCAACGGGCGGACCCAGCACAGCATTTACCTGTTGAAGGAAGTGCGTCGCCTGCGTAACCGCCAGAATTCGCCGTACGGTGGTCCGGTCCCTCCGAGGGATAGGGCGGAGAAGGCATTGGAGAAGATCACACGGGTGAAGGCCTGACGCCATTCCTCGTTACGTTCGCGTCTCCAACGCGAACTACTCGGAATGACAGCCGATGGTTTTCCGCTATGATTAGAGCATGGCTCGTCGTCGTCACCTCTCCCGCATCGCTGTCATGCATCCCTCGATACGCTCGCCGCTCCGCAGCGAGCTACTCGGGATGACAGTGATGTCCCCCCCATTGTGTTATGGCTAGAAGGAGACATCTTTCTCGGATTGCGGTGATGCAGGTTTTATTTGAGCGCGAGAGGCATCCCTCGATGCTCCCGCCGGAGAAGGCTCTTGAAGCGAATGCGCATGAGCTGGGCGAGTACGATGGCGATTTTGCCCTGATGCTCTTGGCCGGCGTCTTGGAGAAGGAGCAGGAGGTCAAAGATGCGGTGCAGCTGAATGCCCCACAATGGCCGCTGGAGCGAATGGACCCTATCTCCCGCTGCATCCTGATCGTCGGGGCATATGAGCTCCTCTTCAACAAGGACGCCCCGCCTGCGGTCGTCATGAACGAGGCCATCGAAATCGCTAAGGAATACGGTACGGAGGAGGGTGGGAAATTCGTGAACGGAGTGCTGAATGCCATTGCTCACGCTGGCTGATCTCGGATGGTACACTGTCGCCAATGGCTCATCCTGTTTCACTGACGGATCTGGAAAAGGTAATCGGCATCAACTTCAAGAAGAAGGACTTCCTTCGACAGGCGCTCATCCATCGCTCTGCGGTCCGCGAGAGCCAGGCGTATGGCAACAATGAACGGCTCGAATTCCTGGGTGATGCGGTTCTTGAGCTCGCCGCCACGGAGTACCTCTTCCAGCTGTCCGATAAGGCCGAAGGCGAGCTGACCAACTGGCGCTCGGCACTGGTGCAGGGCGAACATTTGGCGGAGGTCGCCAGTGAACTCGACCTGGGTAAATACCTCTCCATGAGCCGTGGCGAGGAAGCGAGCGGCGGCCGCACCAAGGTCAGCACGATGGCGAACGCCCTTGAGGCTCTCATCGGCGCGATCTATCTGGATAAGGGCTACGACGTCAGCAAGAAGTTCTGCGAGGACTTCATCCTGCGCGACTTAGACCGCCTGCTGGCAGCCGGCAAGCACCGTGACGAGAAGAGCGTCTTCCAGGAAATGGTGCAGGAGAAATCGGGCGTGACGCCGCACTACGAAGTCGTCGAAGAAGAAGGCCCTGACCATGATAAGCAGTTCACGACGGCCGTGTTCATCGCCGATGAGAAGGTCGCCGAGGGGAAGGGGAACAGTAAACAGCGCGCGGAACAGGCCGCGGCGAAGGCGGCGTTGAAGGTGAAGGGGTGGAAGTAATCGTGGGAGCAGCGCGGGTATACTTGCCCGCGATTGTAGCCGAAATAGCCCTATTTTTTCAGTGCGCCGGTCCAGCGAGCGTCGAAAGCTTTTGTTCCAGACTTTCAAGAGAAGGGTAGCGCGGGTCTTCTTTGAATGTTGACTTCACGCCTCCCAACACCTGCAGGTAGCCCTTTGCGTTTGGATTGTGCCTGTCCTGTTCATTTGGATACTTCGAGAGTAGTTCCATCCACTTCAGCTCGTCGGGAGTTAACGACAATATTTCCCCAACTCTTTGCGTATAGGCAATCGCAAGCGTGGCCGGATTGGCCGGATCAGCATTTTTCGAATTGACGACGTTTTCTATGGCACTTCTATGAGTGGTGCCAGAATTTGTGCGTTCGGTAGTCATATAGATATTATACCAAAAAAATCACTAAATGTAAATGTTCTCCAATTGACTCTTACTAAGCCCTCACCCCATCTTAATCTCGATATCCACGCCGCTCGGCAAACTTAATGACTGCAAGCTCTCGACCGTCTTAAACGTGGTCTCTGTCAGGTCGATCAACCGGCGGTGCGTGCGCATTTCGAACTGGTCGCGGGCGTCCTTTTTGACGAACGTCGAACGGTTCACGGTGAACTTGCGGATGTGCGTGGGGAGGGGGATCGGGCCGTGGACCACCGCGCCGCTGCGCTCTGCCGTCTCGATGATCTTCAACGCGGCCTCATCGAGGACCGTGTGGTCGAACGCGCTCAGGCGGATGCGGATCTTGGGTTCGGTGGGTTTCTTCTTTGTTGCGGGTTTTACGTCGATGGTGGCCGACGCGGAAGCAACCTTTTTCTTCGGCGCAGCCTTAGCCCCAGCCGGCTTCTTTATCGATGGTTTCTTGGCGGGGGGGAGCATAGGAGGGAAAGAACAGGGGGCAATGATGGATGCGGTAGGGGCGTAGCATGCTACACCCCTACAACGTGAAATTGCTTACTTGATGATCTTTGTGACGACGCCGGCGCCGACCGTGCGGCCGCCTTCGCGGATGGCGAAGCGGGAGCCGATGTCCAACGCGACAGTCTGGCCCAGCGTGACGACGAACTTGAGGTTGTCGCCCGGCATGACCATTTCGACGTTGGCCGGGAGCTCAACGGAACCCGTGACGTCGGTCGTGCGCATGTAGAACTGGGGCTTGTAGCCTTTGAAGAACGGCGTGTGGCGGCCGCCTTCCTCTTTCGTGAGGATGTAGACCTCGGCCTCGAACTCGGTGTGGGGCTTGATAGAACCCGGCTTGGCCAACACCTGGCCGCGCTCGATGTCTTCGCGCTCGATGCCACGGAGCAGGATACCGACGTTGTCGCCGGCCTGGCCCTGGTCGAGCAGCTTGTGGAACATTTCAACGCCGGTGCAGACGGTCTTCTTGGTGTCGCGAAGGCCGACAATCTCGACTTCTTCGTTGATCTTCACGATTCCCTGCTCAATGCGGCCCGTGGCGACGGTACCGCGACCCTTGATGGAGAACACGTCTTCGACGGACATCAGGAAGGGCTTGTCGAGCTCGCGCTTCGGCTCGGGGATGAAGGTGTCGAGGGCTTCGAGGAGATCCTTGAGGTGCTGGATTTCGGTCGCGTCGCCTTCCACCGCCTTGAGGGCAGAGCCGCGGATGATCGGCGTCTTGTCGCCAGGGTAGTTGTACTTCGTAAGGAGTTCGCGGATTTCGGTCTCGACCAGTTCGATGAGCTCCGGATCCTTGACCATGTCGATCTTGTTCAAGAAGACGACGATGTACGGCACGTTCACCTGGCGGGCCAAGAGGATGTGCTCGCGGGTCTGCGGCATGGGGCCGTCGGCTGCGGAGACGACGAGGATGGCTCCGTCCATCTGGGCGGCGCCCGTGATCATGTTCTTGACGTAGTCGGCGTGGCCCGGACAGTCGACGTGCGCGTAGTGGCGCTTCGTGGACTCGTATTCGACGTGGGCGGTGTTGATCGTGATGCCGCGCTCGCGCTCCTCGGGGGCGTTATCGATGTCGGCATAACCTTTCTTCTCACCCTCAGGCGAGAAGTTCATGGACAGGGCGGCCGTTAAGGTCGTCTTCCCGTGGTCGACGTGACCGATGGTGCCGACGTTGACGTGCGGCTTGCTGCGATCGAACTTCTTCTGGTCTGCCATAACGAGGTTGGGAAAAGAGAGAAAAGGCTCCTACTAAAGCCAGAGTAGCCTTTTTTAGCCGGGGCAGTCTAGGGAAAGTGGCTATGGGACGTCAATAGTCGATCGGGCTCGGGTGCGGGCTCGGGCTCGGACTTCCAATCGCGGGGGCTGCTAGAATGCGTGTATGCAGAAGAAAGAGCGCGTTCGGCTGTTTGTGCAAGAAATTTGGTCCTGGTACGAAAATCATAAACGCATCCTCCCCTGGCGCGACCTGCCCGATACCGATCCCACGACGCGCGCCTATTCGGTGATGGTGTCCGAGATCATGCTCCAACAAACACAAGTGCCGCGCGTGGTCATCACATACCGGAATTTCCTCGAACGTTTCCCGTCGATCGCTGACCTCGCCGACGCTTCTAATAAGGAGGTGCTGATGGCATGGAGGGGGATGGGGTATAACTCGAGGGCGTTGCGGTTGCGGGATGCTGCTAAAACGATTCTCGGAAATTACGAATTACGAATTACGAATTACGGAAATTCCGCAATCCGCAATCCGCAACCGGGTTTCCCGTGCGACTTGGAAGATCTCATGAACATTCCCGGTATCGGGCACTACACCGCAGCGGCCATCCGCAATTTTGCCTTCAATATCCCGACGCCGTGCATTGATACCAATATCCGGAGAATTCTTCATCGGACGTTTGTCGGGGCGGAGAATGTCGATGGCAGCTGGGAGAAGGATGATCGGTATTTGCTCGAGATTGCCGAAGAGGTTCTGGATGAAGCTCTCAAACCCCCTCCCCCCGGCCCCCTCCCCCAGCCCTTCGCTGCAGCTACGGGCAGGGAGAGGGGGAGTGCTGATTGGCATGCGGCGCTGATGGATTATGGGTCGCTTGTGCAGACGAAGAGGAATCCGAAGTGGGGGATTTGTCCTCTGACGCGGGCGGGGATAATGAGAACAACGAAGAAGAATTTCGAATTGCGAATTGCGGATTACGGAAAGCTCCGAAATCCGAAATCCGAAATCCGTAATCAACGACGTGAACCAGGACGAACCGTCGGCTCGACATTCATCCCAAATAGAATCTTCAGAGGTCGTGTGGTCGAAGCTCTTAGAGATGCCCCGCGTGGGCTCACGTTGCACGAAATCGGCAAGCAGATTGCCATCGATTGGGACCCCGAGGAACATCAGAGATGGCTCAAAACGATCCTCGATCAACTCACATGTGAGACGATGCTTGGAACCAAAAAAGGAAAGTATGTGCTTCCATCGTGACATGGACATCCGGTACCGGAAAGAAGGGGTCGTTCGCTAACGACCCCTCCGCATTTATTTCGCCAATTCCTCGATGCGCCTCTCGCGGATCACGTTCACCTTGATGACGCCCGGGTAGGTGAGTTCGGCTTCGATCTTCTTGGCGATGTCCTTGGCGAGTTTCTCCTGGCTGAGGTCGTCGATCTTCTTGGTGTCGACGAACACGCGCACTTCGCGGCCCGCGCTGATGGCGAAGGCGCGGTTCACTCCTTCGAATGCCTTGGCGACTTCTTCCAGGTTCCGCAGACGCTTGAAGTACTCCTCGATCGATTCGCGACGTGCACCCGGGCGCGCGCCGGAGATGGCGTCCGCTGCGGCGACCACGAACGCTTCGGGCGTGGCCATCGGAATATCTTCGTGGTGCGCGGCGACGGTGTGGATCACTTCGGGGCGGATCTTGAAGCGCTTGCAGATCTCGACGCCGATCTCCACGTGCGTGCCGGTCACTTCGTGGTCGAGCGCCTTGCCGATGTCGTGGAGCAGGCATCCCTCCGTCACGATGGAGACGTCCGCGCCCATCTCTTCTGCGAGCATGCGGCCCAGGTGCGCCATCTCGACGGAATGCTTCAGCACGTTCTGGCCGTAGCTGGTGCGGAAGCGCAGGCGTCCAATGATCTTGAGCAAGTCCTGCGGGAAGCCCTGGATGCCCAGCTCTTCTGTCGCGCGCTTGCCGAACTCGAGCATCATCTTGCCGACCTGCTCCTTCATCTTCGCGACGATTTCCTCGATGCGCGCAGGCTGGATGCGGCCGTCCTGGAGCAATTTCTCCATCGCGAGTTTGGCGACGTAGCGGCGCGCCAGGTCGAAGCCCGAGAGGATGATCGCGCCCGGTGTGTCATCAATAATGACGTCAACGCCCGTGGCCTGTTCAAACGCGATGATGTTACGGCCTTCCTTACCGATGATCTTGCCCTTCATGTCCTCGCTCGGCAGCTGCACCACGGTCGCGGTCGACTCGCTGCTCACCTCGGACGCGTACCGCTGCATGGCCTCGGCCATCAGGTTCTTCGCCTTCTCCTCGATCCCTTCCTCCATCTCTTCCTTTTTCAGGCGGATCTGAGCGGCGAAGTGCTCGGAGAATTCCTTCTCGAGTTCATTCCAGAGCTGCTTTTGCGCCTCATCCTGGCTCAATTTGGCGACTTTCTCCAGTGCCTCGCGGTGCTTAGCCGCGGCGACGGCAACTTCTTGTTTGTCGGTATCCAGTTCGCGCTGCGTTTGTTCCAGGCTGCCGCGCTGCCGCTCGACTTCCTTCACTTTGCCGTCCAATGCGCGCTCTTTCTCCTCCAAACGACCCTGCTCCTTCTCGAGCTTCGATTCCAGTTCGGTCGCGTGAAGCTTGGCCTCGCTCAAAATTTCCCGTGCGTTGGCCTTCGCCTCGGTCTCAGCCGCCTTGATCTGATTCCGCGCCTCGTTCGCCTTCGCTTCGATCTTCGTCAGCTGTCGTTCCTGTTCATTGATCTGCGACTGGAGTGCCATCGAAATCTTCTTCCCTTTCGAGAAGAGGAACCAGCCGGCTGTCAGCCCGGCGATCACGCCGCCGAGCAGCGCAAGGATAATGAGGGGGTTCATGGGTCAGGGGGGAAGGATCCGCCCTGCGCCTCAGTCGATGATCATGTCTCTAGCCCTAAAAGGAGCGGGCTTTCTGCCCGCGAACGCAGGCCGAAGGCCTGCTCCCAAAGAAATTTGATGATCAATGCGAATGAAGTGCATGGAAGGATGTACGAGTCGAGTCTACCCTTCACTCTGCTCGGGGCAAGGCCTCCTTATACAGCTACAGAGAAGGGGGGATGTTCCATAGGGGTGTGGAACATCCGCGATTGGCTACAGGAAGAGGAAATCGCCGCGTGCCGTCCATTGATCTTTTCCTCACCCTCCTTACAAGCCGACGCAGGTGGGAAATGATGTCCGCATGGTCCGTTTTTGCCCTTTTCCGTTCATCTGTGTCGCAATTGCCGCTTCGGCAGCGTTTGTCGGCCATGCCTCGGCGAGTCCGGTGATCAGCGAAGCCCACTGGGCAGGCTCCGACCTCAGTACGTCCGATGAGTGGGTGGAGATTGCGGGCTCGGGTGCGGGCTCGGGCTCGGAAGGGGGTATTACAACAATGTCCGGGTGGACGCTGACGTCGGTCAATTCGAGCGGGGTCGAGAACGTGATCTTTCGGTTTCCGTCCACGGCCGAGATCCGTCCCGGCCAATTCCTCGTCGTCAGCCATTTCCCCGCCGCGCAGTCGCGACTCCTCGCCGAGCCCGCGTTTGTCGCAGCTTCCCTCTCGCTCCCCAACAGCAAACTGCTCCTCCGGCTCCGCGATTCGGCCGGTCAACTTCTCGACCAGGTGGACGACGGGGTGGGGGAGCCGTTTGCGGGAGAAAACACGTCGAGCCCTCTGCTCAAAGCGAGCATGGAGAGGATTGATCTCACGAGGACGGGAACTGATGCAGGGAATTGGGTGACGTCGACGGAGATGGTTGGATGGAAAGATGGTGCTACGGGGATGCGGGGGACACCGGGATTTGCGCGGTCAACGCCCCCTCCCCTGACCTCATCCTCGCAGGCAAGTATGCCTGCGCTTAGCTCATCCTCGCAGGCAAGTATGCCTGCGCTTAGCTCATCCACATCATCCTGCATCTCACTCGATCCGTATTTCATCATCCAATCTGGCAACGCGATCGGCGTCGACAAAGTCACGCTCAACGTCCAAATCGGCACGCATGCGGGGTCGATCACGGGTGCCACCTGCACGGTCGACTTTGATGATGGCACGTCATCCACAAGTTGTAACCCTCCATCGCACACGTACGACGAGCCAGGGTCGTACACGATTTCCGCCGAGGTGAAAAATTCCTGCGGCACCATGGTGCGCACGATGCCGGTGGAGGTGAGGGCGAAGAGTGGGGCAGCATCATCACGGTCCTTGGCTTCCGGTGCGTCTGATGATGGCGAGATCTGGTCATTACAGGAGACACCGGGCTCTACGGGAAATTTTCCGTTTGTCCTCT
The DNA here is from genome assembly GCA_009691305.1 of Candidatus Peribacteria bacterium. Classification (GTDB taxonomy): domain Bacteria; phylum Patescibacteriota; class Gracilibacteria; order Peribacterales; family Peribacteraceae; genus JABFSS01. The sequence continues at coordinate 31,425 of SICS01000005.1, forward strand.
CCGCAGTTCTACCAAATCCTGCTGGGAAAGATTCGGGGAAGGAGTGGGTCGAAATCTCAAATATTTCGCCACAGACGGCCAGTCTTGAGGGATGGGTTTTGCGGCTTCCCCATGCCAAAAAAGGAAAGTACACGTTCGGCGTGGTCGGGTTCAGCGTGCGTGAGAGCAAGCGGTTCCTGGCGAGCGAACTTGGCATGACGTTCGGAAATGATTCTGGGGAGCTCTCACTCATCAACCCCTCCGGCCAGACGGCGTCCGTTCTGTCGTGGACGAACGCGCGCGACGGCGTCATCGTTCGTCCCCAACGCAATTTTACAGGCAACATCCGTGCTCGCGTCACACATGTGATCGACGGCGACACGATCGACGTCTCCATCGTCACGAGCGGCGGCAGCGACATCGGCGGCACCGAGCGCGTGCGCATGATCGGCATCGATGCGCCCGAAATCCACGCGTCCGACGAGCGCCAGCGAATGCTCGCAAAACGCGCGGGGGAATTTATCCGGAGTCTTCTGGAAGGCGCGGTCGTCACGCTTACTGGCGGCACCGATGCGCGTGATGCGTACGGCCGGTTGCTTGCGTACGTTGCGACGGAGGATGGCGATTCCGTCCAAGAAATGATCCTGCGCGAAGGTTTGGCTTCAGTCTATCTCCGGTACACATTTGCCAAGGAGACAGAGTTTATTGGCTACCAGCGCGAAGCGCAGGAGGCGGGTGCGGGGGTGTGGGGGGTGACGGATAAAATTGAAAATGAAAAATTGAAAATTGAAAATATTCATATTTCGCAACTGGTGGTTGCTGATCATCCCAAGGAAGCGTCTTCAAGCTCACAAATTGTGGAGATTGTTCATCTGGAAAAATCTTCGTCGAGCAGCAAATCTTCCTCCTCCAAAAAGAAATCACCTACTCCCAAGCGCGCGGTCACTGTGAAAAAATCAGTAGCGGTTGCTATCGTCCGTGAAAACTCTTCATCTGCTGCGAATTTTTCTCCGCTCTCCGCAGACCTGCTCTCGATCCAGGATTTGATTGAGCAGCCGGAGGTTGGCGTCTCTTCATCATCTGCGATGTCCAATGATAGTTCGGAGGTTTTGTCGGCACCTTCCACGCTGCCACTCATTTCGTTGGGTGTGATGATCACGGGGGTAGGCTCAATAAGTGGCCTCCTTGGATGGCTCATTGCACGGAGAAAAACATAACTGATGTGAGTTCTTTCACTCGGCGTGAAAATAACTTTGCTTTCATCGATGCCAATAACCTGCATCTCGGGATTCGCAATCAGGGATGGATTCTCGATTACCAAAAATTCCGAGTGTACCTTCGAGAAAATAACAAGTTACGTTGCTTGCTTGTCCCAGATGCAGGTCGCTACTCCGGTCTGCTAAAGGAAGCAGCACGTTCATGTATTACGGACATGAATCGATTGCGCGGCGGTTTATTCTATAAGAAAAGAACCCCAGTCGGACGGAACCGCGAGGGGGGCTTTTCGTCGTGATACAAGAGTAATTATACTGCCATTTTTTTTGATTGCAAGTGGCCACCTAATAATTTACACACCGAACCCACGGCGCATATGGTTTCACCTTCTCCCCAGCGGATGACAGAAAAACAGAAAAGGGCGGTGATAGAGCGCGAAATCGACATTGCGAACGAACAGTTCGCAAGAGGGGAGTTTTACACGTCAGCGGAAGTCCGGAAAATGCTCGGCCTCACCCCTGGTCGGTCTTCTGGCCGCCGCAAGTCATCGAAAGCCTGAGAAAATTCCCTGCGCGCGCTCGAGACCGCATCATCGCGAAAATGGATTGGTTCATTGGGCAAGAACAGCCCCTTCACTTTGCAAAAAAATTATCGGGGAGGGACGAAGGCCGTTGGCGTTTTCGAGTTGGTAACTATCGCATTATCTGCGAGCGTATGGATGGCCAGCCTCGCGTGCTGAAGGTTGTCTTTGTGGGTGATCGAAAAAATGTGTATAGAGGAGCATTGTAAGATGCATTTTGGCGCAGAAATGATCCACTTTACACATATTTGTTAAAATATCAAAAAAGTGTTATAATTATCGATATGGTGAACTCCCCAACGAAAGGCATAAGTAGGAGGGAGGCGAATACAGATTTTTCTCCCGATCAGTTTCCCGCTCTTGAGAAGGAAATCATCCAGCATTTTTCTTCTGGGAAGAAGGGTGGGTTTTCCCCCACTCACGGAAAAGTTCATGATCTCATAATCTGGGCAGGGAAAAACAAGGAGGGCAAAGAGGTCATCTTCAATGAAGTCAACAGGCATGCTGCCATCCTCATGGACGATCTCTTAGCAATCTCGGTCCCCGTGGAAAAGTGGAAACAAGGCCTCGAGAATTTGAGGACGGCGTTGAGGAATTTTGGAGTGGCAGTTCCGGAGGAGCCGCTGGTGATTCCTCCAACTGCGCCGGCAGTTGAAGCAATCCCTTTGCGTGAGGAAATGGAGAAAAGCGTCTTAGGACGACTGGCATACAAAATTGGAGATACAACGAAGGCGTTGTGGACATGGGCCAGGACAAAGAAGCCGAAGGCACCCGATGCAGATGGGGCAGAAGTCGCCCACGAGAACGTGCCGACAATCCGGGAAATTGGAAGAGATATCCATTTTTACCTGACGAACAGCCGATTAGAGCCTGGAGAAAAGGAAGAGATCCGTTTGAAGCTTGATGCAATTTATGTCTGGGCAGGAGCTCAAAAGGGCAATGATTGGCTGGCAGTACAGCAGCGGGTCTCTCAATTGTGGGAATTATTGAAGTCGAAAAACGATCAAGTTTCTTTCTCCTATCGCGCAAAAATCAGTACCGCAGTCCGCCGACTGTGGGAAAGCGTATGTCGTGCAAACGTCGTTCTCGTCTCTGAAGCGGATGAATTTGAGATGGGAACAATATTTCGTGGAATCGAATACGGCCAGGCGGGCTCGCGAGACATGCTCGAGTCCCCTGATCCATTTTCCGAAACCGATGCTGCACTAACTCCGGAACAAGTCGATGCGATGGACAATCATGACGTGCTTTCACTGTCGAAGAGGTTATGCACAGCCACCGACTCCAATAGCGCTGATGGCATATCACTTTCGTCGTTGATTGATGAATATGAAATGTTGTTATCAAAAGAAGACTTGGCCCAGAAGGCGAGGCCGCTCGTCGATAGTGACGACGGATCATTGATAGCTAATCACCTCGCCGCGAAAACAAACGTGGGGAAGAAGAAACGTGAATTGCAGAAGGTGGTTAATGATTTACTTCAGAAGAGGAAAGCTGCAGTTCCCGATACACCTCCGGAAGTAGCCCCGCCCCTCAATAACGACTACATCCCGCTCCCCGAAGAAGTCGGACCCTATGCCCCTCCTAAAACGTTATTCGAAGCTTCCCGCTGCATCACCACCACTATCCGCATCCTGCGCCACCGCCGCGATGGGGGAGTGTCTGTCCTCCCCGAATCCATCGACGACGTCCTCCCCCACGTTTTCGGGAATTGGCCTCTGCTCACTCCCGCAATCCTCGCACAGCTCCGTGTCCCTGTGCAGACAATCTTTCTCGGCACAGATCCTGAGACACAGGTTGCCGCCACCCAGCAGATCAGAAACATTCTCACACCGCTCTTCGCTACGCCTACTCCGCCTGCGCCAACACCTCCTGCAACTCAAGCGCCTGTGTCTGCGACTGTTGTAACCAACGCACCCACTGCCTCCAAGCCGAATACCGAAAGCAATAAACTCGTCTTCGGCTCTCCGAAACTCAAACGGATATCGCCAGAAGACATGCGTGTGAGCCTTGGTCAGAAGAGTTTTCAATACAAAATGCTTCACCTTATTGCACCGGACGAGTTTCCTATGCAAGCAGTTGCCGCCGCCGCTCCCGTAGATCAGGGTCCTAAAAATTCTGAAGAGAAAAAAGGGGATGCGCATGACGAGAAAAATCCTGATGACAAAAAACCGGTGGAAGAGAAAGCCGGCCATGAAAAAAACCCCGATAAGAAGCAAGAAAAAAATCCAGAGAAGAAGGCTGACAAACCGGCACATGGCCACCATTAACACCTGAAAACGAGTCAGGAAACTCCGAGAATTTGGCTTAGGCATAACTCTTTATGAACGGGCTCATTCTGTAGCTCTATAGAGGTTTTTGTGCTATACTAATGAGATTTATGCCAACGCCTTCCCTCAATGAAAATCGGGGTGACCAAGAGCAACTGTCGCACGCAGTAGATGCGCGGCAGGAGGGATTGACCAAAATTCAGGAAAATATCGAATCGAAGCGCGGCTGGGTGAGGAATGCATTTGGAAAAGTCCTCGGGGCGTCGAAAACTGTTCTGAACTATGCGGGAATCACCAATTCCGAAGCCGAGTACCACAATTATTACGACCTGCCCTCGGAGAAGCGGACATCGTGGTCGTGGAAAGAAGCGAAAAACCATGCCGTCAGCGGAAAATTTTCCGCCGATGATCTGGCAAAAATTGATAATCCGGGAAATTTTGACCTCAAGGCAGAAGTGACGCTTCACTACACGGGTCCTCCGCCCTATACGAGGTACATGATGCTGAACATCCCGATTGATTTTTCGAAAATGAAGTGGGACCAATCGGAAGACGAATTGAAAAAATATATCAACAGCAATAGGAATGATGTGGATAAACTTGCCGCTATTGGCATAGGCATCCAAGAGGGCCAATCACTAACTGCTGCCCAAGGGGAAGCTATTGCCGTGAATCTTGCAAAGCACGTGGCACCGTACCGCGCGAACTTTCGAAACATGCTGCTTGGCGAAGGCGTTGACCTGCTCAATGCCCGTATGGCACAACAGTTCGCCGTGGGAATGGACCAGGGCAAACTTTCAGACCTTTTGAGCGGAGGCGATGAGAAGACGAAAAAGGAAATCGATTCTCTCAACACAAAAGATAAGTTGAACAAAGCGCTTTCGGCACTGGCTGCACTTCGACCAGGTGAAGCGGGTTATGTATCTGCAAAGGCTATCGATACAGAATTGGCCGCAATCAGTGCAGACTTGGACAATTTGGACAGGGGCATCGGACGTTCTGGCTCACGGGCGCTCACTCCACCGATCACATTCAAAAAAGTTCCCCCCGACCGGCACGAGAAGATCCAAAACTTGCTTCTGCGGAAGCAGGAAGAGGCGGTGCAGGCCAGGAAACCATACGACGCAATTGAGTCAGCCCTCAAAGCTTTCAGCAAACTGACGGATCCCACCAAGGTGATTACCACTCTCGACAATCTTATCGATCGCAACGCTGCACCTCCAAAGGTAAAGACAGACCAACTGAAGCCTGACATGGATCTGGAAGCCCTCGTCAAAGACTGGAGGACGGTCTTGGATATTCCCGAGAAGGATTATGCTGCCGAAAAAGGCATCCTTCAGGCCAAAATGAAGCTTTCAGGGTCTGAAGCAAAGTCCGGCGTCGATGCCGTGATGGCCATCTATCAGGCACACCTGAAGGCGCAGGGGCGCAGTGATCGGCAGGCGGAGCTTGAAGCGTTGCAAATGTTTAACGATAACAAACTTAGCGACCCCAACGTCAAACATGACGTCCGCAGCATCGTTGAGCGTGACATCTTGCGTGTTGGAATGAAGAAAGAAAAATTGGGCATGTTCGGGTGGTTTGCCCAGCAAGGAAAGGAGATGTGGTACGGCACCGAGGAGAGTTTCATCTCCAATCTTGCCAATGCCGCAGGCGTCGATTCCTCGTATGGAAAGGTCTTTGATTCGACACGCCGTTTGGGCTTCCTGTGGCACAAAGGCAATGCTCGCCCATCGTGGGGAAACTTGAAGAATGAAGAACTGTTGACGACATTCCTTGCCCTCCGTGAAGCCGTGCAACAGAAGCATCTTTCACGGGAGAGCACGACGACTTCGTACGTCCGTGAGCAATTGGTGGAGGTTGCGGGGCTTCTCGCAACCCGGTCTATGGACCAGGCATGGCGCAATTATTTCAAGACGAAAGGCTCCAAGCCCGCGACGCCGGAAGGTGGCCATGCGCCAGCGGAAGAGAGTAAGGCGGCGCAATTTGCCGCCAAAGTGGCAAACCTGAACGGTGATATCGAGAAGCTGTTGAAAATGGAAATTCCCGAAGACGAGAAAGTCAAAGTCCAACATCTTATTGATACGGCTGCCGCAAATACCGGTTGGAAGCGCCGTGCTCTGGGTGGGGCAGTCGGCACTGTTGTTGCGACTCCCGCCTCGTTCGCCTACGAATCGGCCAAAGGCACCGCCTCCCTCGCAAACGACGTCCTCCTCCAGACACCCAAGAATGCCATTGGCGGCATCATGTCTGGAGTTCGGGCCTCGCTTGGCTTTGTTTGGGATAAAGCGACCGAGCGCAGGAACTTCCTGACCGGCGAAAAGGCCGCTGGTTCATCTGCATCTGCACCTCATGGAGCACACTAATTCCTTCTTCGGCTTCCGCTCTTGCTCCTTCCGGGAGGCGCGTTTGTGCCACGAGCTGGAACAGCTGGTGGAAGTGCTTACCGCGTCCAAGCGGATGCAGGAAAACGTACCGATGAGCGAGGCGCGGGCGCTGTACGACAACGCGTTCCTCCTCCGCGCGAACACGGAACTTACACAGAGTACCGACCGCGCGTACTTTCAGGCGCTCGTCCTCTCGGGCATGCGCCGTAACCAGAAAGTCAGCATCGAGACGACGATCGGCAACCGCAACCGTAGCGCCATCCAAGCGTTTGACGTCGCGCAGCTTCTGCCGCAGGGGACGGGGATGCCGCCCGAGGCAGACCTTCGCAAGGCCGGTGAACGTCTCCGCGAGGTCCTTACCCCCGCGCAGCGTCTGCAGCTTCACACCAATGAGAGCGCGTCGGATATCGAACTCGGCCTGGCGTACTTTAACGTCCGCAACCGATGGATGCAGGAGTGGGACGGCAACCACAACGTCCATGACCGTCCGCGTCAGCTGGAGGATCCCCGCTTCGATGTGCTGATCCAATCGCAGGTCCAGCTGTACCTCCACTCGCGCACCACGCTCGATGCCCACCTGAATACGGGGGGTATCACGCTTCCGGGCATCGAATCGTCCAACAGCCCCGGGCAGCGCCTGACTCGCAGTCAATACGTCGCGCTCTTGGCGCTCGTTTGGAAAGGCCAGGGCCAGGAAGTGCTCAAGGTGGCGACAGGTGGGGCGGATACTGCGACACGCATCACAGACCTGCAGGGCCTCATTAATAGGAACGGCGGCATCTGCGTGCCCGTGCAGCACGCGTACGACCGGCTCGTCCCGGGGGAATTGGGCTCCACCGAAGCACTCTTGGCGATGAACATCCGGCCGGGCCCGAACCTCTCCATTCAATACATCGCAGGCCGCCGCGGCCGCCAGCCGCAACTCGGCACGCCCGAAGCGCCGGTTGGCCCCGACCGTTTCCGTTCGCCTCCCCTGCGCACCGGTGTCACAGAGGCGCAGGTCTTCCGCCGAATCGACCCGGCCGCAACGTGGCGCAACAACCCACCGCCAGCAGCAATCGAATTCCTAGAGCAGCACATGCCTAATGAAGGAGGCAATACGAACTTCATCAAGGCACTCAAGTTCCACTTCGGCACGCCGGCCATGCGCGCGACCGTCCCCGCCGCGCCCATGACGCGCGATGCGACGCTTGCCATCCTCGCGCACATCGTCGACATGCTCACGGAGCACGAGCGCGTGACGACCCAGTCGACCCTGCAGGCGGAGCAACTCAAGAAGAACATCAACGTGACCCAGACGATCAATGATTTTGCTGGAAATATGTCAGAAATCGTGCGTGACTACCAAAACAACCCCGTGCTCGCCGCGGCTGTGGTCGCGGGTGGTTTCTTCGCGATCCGCGCTGCATACAAGCTCATCAAAGGAGACTATCCGGCTATCGTGAACTGGGCGGGGTATATCGGCCTCGGCGGACTTGCCTTGGGCCTTTACCAGGAGCGCCAGACGGGAACTGCCTGGTGGAACGGCCTTGGCGACCTGGTTAGCGACTTCTATAGAGGAGAGGCGGGACTCCCGCCCGAGCGCCAGACGCTGCCCAACTACTGGGCGCGCGAACTCCAGCTGAATAATGCCCAGACAGTCGCCTGTCTGAGTATTCTCCAACAGGACAATGTGAGTACGCGCACCGTGTGCGGATACTACGCAGATATGGAAGCGTGGAACGGCACTCCGGCAACCCAGCCGGCGCTGCCCCCGAGCTTCAACATTGCGGCGTTCCGCAATAGGTTCGGTGCGATGGATGACAAAGCGATCGGCCGCGCGATCCACCAGACGCTCAAAGCGTTCTTCCGCAACCGTGGCGAAGGTCTTGCGAAACAGGGCTTCGAGTACCGCGGCCGTGAGGGCGGTGCGGAAGCGTTGGGATTCGTCTCCATCCGTAACCGCTACAACGGCTCGCGTGTCTTCTCCCTCTTTGTGGATGGCGAAATCCGCATCCCGGGCATCAACCTCAACCCGCGGTTGATCACCGATTGGAATGGTCGGGAAAATCAGGTCTACCTGACAGGACTTCACCGCGATAATCCGACTGCACATGGCGCACTTCTCGCGCTCCGTGCCATATACGTCGAAGAGCTGCGCACGGCAGGCACGCCTCGTCCGGCACACGACTTCAAATACGTCCTCCTCTTTGAAGGAGGCCCAGGCCTCGAGACCATGGGCCGCAATGGCGTCCGCGCCGCCGGTTTCTTGGATGTCGGCCAGCGCTTCGTCACCGATACTCTGCACCAATACTCGCCGACCGAACCCGGTCCGCCGGAACGCTCGCCCCCCAACGTCCGCTTGCTTCGGCCCGGCAGTGCGGAGACGACGCTCATCACAGACAATAGCTACCTCCGTGGCGGACGCTTTGGCCAGTTGGCTGCCCCGTCTGTTGCCCCTCTCATCCCCCCGGGAGTCCTTGATCCAATACTGGCTCTCGCAGGGCTGGAGCGTGCACGATTCAAAGACACCCTCCAACGTGACTGGGCAGAGTTCCTACCGCGCCTCAATCTGACGCCACGGGCAGCGCAGGCGCTCACCAAGTATATGAATGGCCGCATCACGTCGTGGACAGGATCGATCCAGGAACTCCTCACGTACGTTGCTGACCAGAAGTACCAACTCCTTATTGCGGCTGCAAGTAGCAACGAAAGCCTCAGCCAGGAAGTGGTCACCAGGCTCTCGGGCTCGGTATTGCCGGACGTCATCCGGTGGATCAATCCGCTCCCTGGCGAAACGTTCCCCAATATCAACACACTCGCAGACGTGGAGAGTCTGTTCGATATCACCATAAACGGTGGGGGAACGCCGAGTGCCACCCTCTGGCGGCGGATTTTCCCGCTGTGGCAGGGCTCCGACTTCGCCGAGATCCGCAAGCAGATCACCGAGATGCGAGCGGAACTGGTGCAGTTGCGCCAGCTCCCGGACCTCGCATTACCCGGCGCCAGCGGTGCGGCGGGGACGACGTCCATGGAGAACCTGGAGAAGTTCATGGCGCTCAGCATCAGCAACCATCTTGTCGGGCTCTCGCTCTACGCGTTGAACGGGGCGAACACGTTCGTGCCTGATGTCGGTCGGCAGCGCATTGTGTCGGCGAACGAACGCGCGAGCCTCAGCACGTACATCAGTGAATTGAAACAGAACCTGATCGCACCCGATGCGCTCAAGCGTCTCGCGGAATTCAATGACCGGGCGAATGCCGTTGAAGCATATTGGTCTGGGGCGAACCTGAAAGTGACGGTGACACAGGGTGTCGTGTCTCTTTCGATGAATGTCGGTGCTGCATTGCCTGGTCGATTCCTGACTCCTGAACAGCGTGCGAACACGAGAGACCAGAGGAGATTTGAGAGGGATATCACCACGAATGATCTTGCGACGATGACGCCGCAGCAGATTGTTGAGCGGTGGAGAAAGCAGGCGTTCGATACAAAGATGCAACAGGTCACCAAAGAAATGCCTGTCCCCGTGCTCAATGCATCCATTGATGGATCGGATGTGCTGTGGCAACTTGCCGCGAACGTTGCGGGAAATGGCCGGACGCCAATGCAGGATTTTCTCACGACCCCCACAGGGACCCTCCACTCAAAGTATACCCAGTGGTCTGTGCCGGGTGTTGACCGCGTTGCACGTCCGAATCCCTTGAGCATGCCGTAAAATATTCGTGCATATAAAAACTCACCCAGGCCGTGTTAACGGTCTGGGTGATAAAAAGTACTCCTTCTTTAGCGCTCAGTTGGCCTTCAATTTCGCTCCACCACCGAGGGGGAGCTTAATGGAAGCCTTCGGAATGCCTGAGCTACCGGAACTGGGATAACCCCCGAACGCCAGCTGCGGCGAGCGGGGGACTTCGTCGAGGACAATGGTCGCCAACCTGGCGATACTGTCCTCGTCGTCAGGGAAAACGTCGCGGAATACGGTGACTTCGTATTCCTTGGCCGGCTCGCCTTGGAATTTCCCCTTTACACCGATGGATGCATACTCCAGCTTCTGCTTATCCACCGCGTGAAACCGGATGTAGAGCATCTCTTCGGCCACGTTGTCGCCTTCCGCCTTGGCTGCTTCGCTTGCGAGCGCAGCCCACTCATCCTTCGAGATTTTCATGATGAGTCGCGGCGGGAGGGTAAAAAATAGAGGGTCCGCCTGCGCGTGGAATTCCCGCTTCTCGGGCTTCTTCGGCGTGTCCACCCTCTGCATGTTGTGCACGAGGTCCCGCAGGGTGTACTTCGCTGCGGTCGGACTGCTTCTCGTGAAGTAGTCCTTCACGCTCACTACTCCCCACCTTCCGCCTGCGATGACGAGGCAGAGAATGACGCCGGCAGCAAGCGGAAGCCAGAGCCACTTGCTGCAAAGCACTGCCCACACCCCTGCCCACACGGCTGATGCTAGCCGTTTCCACCAGGCGGGCTGCGGTGGAGGGGCCGGGGCCGGTGGCACTGGGTCGTAGGTGAAGCCACCAGCGAGTGCAACCGAAGTTGCAAAGCCGGGGTTTACCACCGTGACTGTCACCATTGCAGCGGCATGCGGCGGCATGTCGACCAACAGGGTCGTTGGGTTGAGGATGGTCGTCGGGATGGGGGCGCCATCCGCAAACGCCCGGGCGCCGGTTTCGAAAGTGCCGGTGAGCGCGGAAGCCGTTGTGGCGGTCTCCAAACCGTGCGTCGGAACCATTGACGTGATCGTTGCGACTGCCATGAGAATTCTCCCTAAAAAGTGTCCAGAACCAATAGCCGTTTCAACGCGGAACGACCGCGATGATATGTGAAGGAGCAAAGGATATATTATAACAATTTACTAATAATGTCAATTCTCGAAACCCCGTTTCAAGCTTGAATTCCAACCAGAATCGGCAATCGGTCAGACAGGCAAAGGGAGGCATTCTATGGCCAAAAAGGCCAAAATCGGGTATACTTTCTTGATGTCTCCGAACCCAAAATCCACCGTCGGACCGCCCGAAAACCCCTCCACGCCGGATACGCCGGAATGGAGCTACAACGAGCTGATGCGCCACATCGAACCCGATTTGATGACCGATTTTTTGCCGAAACATGAGGAGGTCTTCGCGAGCGAAACAAAGGAGCAGACCCAGGCCCGGATGAAGGCGTATGACGAGGCGTTTGCCGTGTTCGACAAAGCGGTTCTCGACTGTGAGGACGTGTTCGCGAAGGAAGTCCACGAACTCAAGACCAAGGCGCATGAGAAGGCGATCAAGGCTGAGAAGAAGGAGCAAAAAAAGGAACTAAAGAAAATTGAGGATGAGATTGATTCCGCGGGCGAAATGAAAAGCGAAAAATGAAAAGTGAAAAATGCGAAATTTCTCATATCACTCATGTTCACCCCTTCACACCGCCGGCTGTACAGGATGGAGCGCGAGGCGCGGGAAGTCCTGAACAACATGCACTTCCAGGCGCCCAACCCTGACGCGTACAACGCGTCCCTCCAAATGCAAAGCAAGGCGCAGGCGCAGTACATCAACCGCCTCGAGACCGCATTCATGACGGCGCAGGCCCCCAATTACCGGACC
>SICS01000006.1 GCA_009691305.1 Candidatus Peribacteria bacterium
AAGGCGCTCGTCGACCTATACTCACGTGGTGGTATCGCGGGCAACGGCAATATTTTCCGGCAGCAGCAGTTCCTGTCCACGGTGCAAAACGTGATGGCAGCGAGAAGCACGATGCCAGGAGTTCTCCCTGTCACCGACGTCGCGACAGCTTCACAGGCGCAATATGCCATCGAACAAAGTCCCTTTGGCGGTACGCCTCCTCCGATCCCCGGTCTCCAAAACCCATTGGGCACCGGCGGCCAGCCTCCAACACAATAAAAACCCCGCACGCGTTTCCGCTGAGCAGGGTTTCCTCGGTACGCTTGTCGCTCCGCGCCGAGCTACTCGGAATGACACTTTTTCCAGTGCCTCTCAGACCTCTACTATAAAGGGGACCACCATCCCACTTCGCTCGCCTACGGCGAGCTTCGCGGGACAAGTCGGTTCAAACTTCAACGATGAAAGGAACGACCATGGGTTCGCGGTCGAGCTTCCGATCGAAGTACCTGAATAATGCGCCGGTGACCGCGCGCTTGAGTTCTTTGCGGTCTTTGACGCCGCGATTGAGCTCTTCGTCGTACGCCTTGCGGGCGGTCTCGACGATCTCCTTGGTGATCTGCGCCTGTTCGGACCCATAGAGGAGTCCGCGGGAGATCACTTCGGGGTCGGCGACGAGGCGCTTGCTCTCGGCGTAGGCCTTAAAGACCAAGACGATCGCGCCCGAGTTGCTCATGATCTTGCGGTCATCCAGGGTTCGCGCGCCTTCGCCCGCCGATCCGCGTCCGTCGATGATGACGTCCCGGAACGTGAGCTTGCTCTTGCTGCGGCGTGCGTCGCCCTTGGCGTCGAACTCGAGGATCTCGCCGTTGACCATCAGGTGGACCTGGTTGTCCGGGTAGCCGATACCTTTCACGAGGTCCGCGTGCGCAACGCGCATGTGCGGTTCCCCGTGCTCAGGAATAACGTGCTTGGCCCGGACCAGGCGGTGCATCAGGAGCAAGTCCTGTTGGTAGCCGTGTCCCGTGGTGTGCAGTGCGAGTTCCGCATTCGTCTTCACGATGGCGCCCTGCAGGTGCAGGTTGTTCACCACCTTGGCGACGGCGCGCTCGTTGCCGATGATCGGGTTACTGCTCAGGACCACCGTGTCGCCCTTGCGGACGATGATGTGCCGGTGCGTACCCAGGCCCATGCGGGCGAGCCCGGCGACCTCTTCGCCTTGGCTTCCCGTGGTCAAAATCAGCACTTCGCGGTCGGGCAGTTTGTCCATGGCGGGGTTCACCTTTCGGATCATCCCGCGCGGGGCCTTGATGTAGCCCAGGTTCTGCGCGATCTCGATGTTGTTCTCCATGCTCCGTCCAGAGACGAAGACTTTGCGGTCGAACGCCTTGGCGTGTTCCACCACTTGCGCGATGCGGTTGAGCAACGAGCTGAAGGTGGAGATGACCACGCGGCCCTTGGCATCACGGATCAGACCGAAGAGTGTCTCGGAAATTTCTTTCTCACTCTTGCTCTGTCCAGGCTTGGTCGCGTTGGTGGAGTCGGCGATGATCGCCAGCACCCCTTCGTCACCCAACTGTGCCAGGCGCGAGAAGTCGGCGGGTGGCTCGTTCATCGGCGTCATGTCGAACTTGAAGTCGCCGGTGTGCACGATTCTCCCGTAGGGAGTGGTGATCGCGATCGCGGCGGAGTCGGGGATCGAGTGAGTGACGCGGAGGAACTCCACCTCGATCTTGCCGATGCGGACTTTCTGCCGGAAGTCGACGGTGTTGAGCCGTGCCTTGCTGGTCATGCCTTCCTCATCGAGGCGCTTTTTGACGAATGCCATCGTGAGTTTTGTGCCGTAGCAGGGCGGAAAATGCAGTTGCGGCAGCAAGTGCTGCACTGCGCCGATGTGGTCCAAATGCCCGTGGGTGAAGAGGACCGCTTTGATGCGGCTCTCGCGTCCGCGGAGGCTGGACAGGTCGGGGATCAAATAGTCGATGCCAAGCATGTCCTCGTCCGGGAACTGGAGTCCCAGATCGATGACGTAGAGGTCGCCATCGACATCGATGACGAAGCAGTTGCGGCCGACCTGCTCGAATCCGCCCAGCGGATAGAGTCGGAGGCCTTTGCCTGCGTTCGCCTGAACGATGGGTTCGGGGGCGATATTGGTGCGGTCATACACGCGGTCGGTTATGCCGATGGGCATCTTGTTGGGGGATGCAGCATCAGCCTGGGCCGACTGCGGCGATGACGGTAATTGTGCGGGGCGATTGCCGCGCCCGCCTCCGCTAAAGCTTCGGTGGGCAGGCCCGCCTTCGCTAAAGCTTTGGTGGGCAGGCCCGCGACGGCGTCTCCGGCGACGGCCTTGTCCCGGGGGACGGGGGCCACCGACTGGTGACGTACGAAATGAGGGCCCTCCTGGGCCTTGTGAGGGGGCAGCTCCGTCCGCCTTGGCGGATGGTCCTCCTCCGGTAACCTCGAACATGTCTGTTGAGTTGGAAAAAATAGAACGAACTGCACACATGGTACGCCACCCGATCCCGAAAAGCAAGAGGCGCGATGTCGAGTACCTTAGTTTTTGGCTTCTGGTTCACGAATTTTTAGTTGGGAAAATTGAAATCGTGTATCCCTAGCGCGGCCTTTCTGGCCGCATTCGCATAGGGCGCCTGACCGTGATTGCTGCGGCGAGAAACGCCGCGCTGGAACACCGAATAACGCCGCGCTGGCATCTCGAAAAATTCCGCATGCCAGATCATATCTGTTCTTGCCCAATTCCTTTCCGAACGGTACCCTTCACTCCCGATGGACATTGCCGTTCGTACAGGCGAAACGAAGTCGGGTTCCGGCACCACTCTTGCTGCGCTTTCGTTCACGTCGTCACATGGGGAGCATGCGTGTCTTCTTTTGCATGGCGAAGCGGAGAGTCGTGATGGCAAGACGTTCGAACAGGAGTGCGCCACGATCATGCAGCAATCGCTGCTCGGGAGTGAAGGAGAGCCGTGGAGCCGTTTGGACGGTGCGCTCAAGGAACTCAATGGGCTTCTGAAGGGTTTTTTGGTGTCCGGAACGCTGGAGAACATCCATGCCGTTGTTGTTTTGGTCGACCGCGATGGCACGCTCCACGTGTCGGCCGCCGGCCGCGGCGAGGGCTATCTGGTTCGCGGCGGGTCTGCGAGCCAGGTCACCGAGTACACCAAGGGGAAGCCGATTTCGGCATTTGTGCATATCAGCACTGGATCGCTGGAACCGGGGGATACGGTCATCCTCTCTACCCAGCGCTTGCTGCGCACCCTCACGCCTGCGCAGCTGGCCTCTCTTAGCCATCCTGAACACCAGTTCATCAACGAAGTCGTCGACGTTTTAGAAGGAGAAAAAGAGACCGCCGCCCTCGCAACGATCCACGTCCCCGGTGGAGCCGACCACTCCGAATCGTCCGAGGAGAAAGAGAGTAGCTCCCGCTCTCGCGCTGCCGCACTGCCGTCACGCCGCGGAGGCCGCAGGCACGGTAACGCCGCTATGGCGATGACACGCGACATGTGGGGACACTTCATCACCGCTGCACGCTCCGCAACCAAAGTGGGCGCGACGATGGGCAAGCGCGGTGCGGTAAAAATGTCCAAGGGATCATCCGGGCTCAGGATGTTGCAGGAGAAGGGAATGGGGCTGATGGCCGACCTCAAAGATCCTAAGCGCAAACGCAGGGCCCACCTTCTCCTCTTCGCCGCTGCGATGGCCGCCCTGATCGTCCTGTATTTGATCGTGAGTCTGAGTACGAGCAGTCAGCGCAGCAAGACGCGCACCGAACTGGCCGAACTGATGACCCAGATCACCGAAGAGATCCAGACGGCGGACAACCGCAGGCTTGCCGGCGATATGGATGGGGCCAACAGCCTCCTCGCGCGCGCGGAGGAACGCGCCAAACAGGTGATGGACAACGAATCGGGGTATTTCCGAGCGGAGTCGCTCGACCTGCTCGACAAGATCCGCAGCAAGAGCGAAGAGATCAACAACATCCTGCGCGTCCCGGCGCGCGTCCTTGTGAACATGAGCTCCAAGAACTCTGGCGTCAGCGCCCAGGGCCTGATCGGGCTGGGGGAAGGGGAGTTCCTCGTCTACGACCGTCAGAACGCGTACCGCGTGCTCCTCAACCGTCTGGATGAGCCTAAGCGGTTAGTCGAGGATGACCTGATCCTCCAGGGTGCCGACTTCGCCCGCTACAAGTCACAGGTCTTCACGACCACCGGCAACAGCGTGATCGAACTTTCGGCCAACCAGATCATCCCGATGAAGACCGAAGACCCGGCTGGCTGGATGACGGGCAAAGACATCGAGACGTACCTGCGTTATCTCTACATCCTCGCGCCCGACAAGCAGCAGATCTTCAAGTACGAACGCCTCAGCAACCGCTACGCCGCGCCTGTGCAGTACAACGTAAACGGCGACCTGACCGGAGCGATCGACATGGTGATCGACGCGAGCGCCTACGTGCTCAAGGAAAACGGCACGGTGCTCAAGCTGCTCCGTGGCGAGACGCAGCCGTTCGTGATCCGCCATGCGCCCGATGATGTGCTGAAGAACGTGACGAAGATGTTCAAGTCGCCCGAGAGCAACTTCTACTTCCTGGACCCCAAGAAGCCCCGCGTTATCGTGACAACCGACGGCGGCGGCACGGGCGAGTCGTCCTACGTGAAGCAGTACATCTTGGAGGGCGAGCAGATCGGCACGCTGCAGGACCTGTATGTGGATCCGGAGGAGAGCCATCTCTATGTTTTGGATGAGAAGAGGGTCTATGTGATTGATCTGGCGACACAATGAAAGTCCTCATCTTCGGTACCTTCGACCATTTCCATCCCGGCCATTCTTTCGTGATCACCGAAGCGATGAAGCGCGGCGACGTCTCTGTGGTCATCGCACGGGATCGGAACGTTGAGCGCATCAAAGGAAATTCCTCAGCCCAATCCGAACAGGAGCGTGCACATGTCGTCGCCGAAACGTTCCCCGACATCCGTGTCGTTCTGGGGGATCCCAAGGATTTCCTCACGCCCGTCCGCTCAATCCAACCCGATCTCATCCTTTTGGGCTACGACCAGAAGATGCCGCCGGGTGTGAGTGAGAGCGACCTCCCGTGTGCTGTTGAACGGTTGCCGGCGTTCAAGTCGGACGAGTTTAAGAGCAGCCTCCGGCGCCAAAAGTGACGATGGCTAAAAGTCCTGTTTTCGGCTATACTAGTAAGAAATGCCGATACCAACATCTCTCGTAAAACAACTTCTGGGTGCCCTCGCTGGCGCCACGATCGCCTTCGTCCTGTACCAGGGATATTCGTTCACGTCGTCGCACCTCACAGCCCTGATCACGCTTCCCGGAGGCGTACCTGCCGTTGACTTGCGCGCATCGCCCCGCAGAGACTTCCCGCGCCCCGTGGGCACGTGGGATTCGCCCGTTGTCGTGTCATCGGCATCCGCAGCGTCCTCCACCACGCTGTCGTCTTCGCGGAGTTCAGAAAACAGGCCGTACCTGGGCCCCTTCGGCACGCTGCGCGGGCTGAAGAAATTCTTTCAGGCTCCCGTCACGGAGTTGGCGAGTTCCTCTGCAGTCGCTCTCGTGATGGATATGGCGGGTTCATCTTCATGGTCCTCAATCTCATCCACTTCCTCCACTTCCTCCGTGAGGATCCTCCGTCACGTATGGACGCGGATGGCACTGCAGGGAGGCACAGTGAGCTCTTTTGCGTCTTCACGTACTCCACGTTCGATCCCCGTGCGCACGCCCGTCGTCGCTTCCATGCCGCAGGGTAGGGGAGCCCTCCCCCAGTCCGGATTCGGGATGGAGGTGATTGCCTTCTGTGCGCTCGGTGCCGTGATCGGGAGAATGCGCGCGATCCCACGCCGCTCCGAACGGAGCTCCGCGGGACAAGTGAAAAGGGTATAGTTGCCTCCGTGCCGATTCATCCCGCATTCGTCGTCATCATCCTGGCCATGGGAATCTCGATGGGGAGTTTTGGGAATGTCCTGTTGTACCGCCTGCCGCTTGGCAGGAGCATCGGGGGCAGGTCCCGGTGCCCGCATTGCAAGCACGTCCTCTCCCCCTGGGAACTCGTCCCGCTTATGAGCTTCATGGTCCTGGGCGCTCGGTGCCGCAAATGCAGGCGGCCGATCTCGTGGCAGTACCCGCTGGTGGAGGCCGCCGCCGGCGCGGTCTTTCTTATCGCGTTCTTCCGGGAATTCCCGTCCATCCCGGCGGTCGCTCTCCTGGGGCTTTGCCTGTGGCTGCTCCTCCTGATCGCGGTGGTGGATGCGAAGACGGCCACGATCCCCGATGCGTTCAATATCCCGTTCCTCCTTCTTGCCGTTCTCCGGTCGTTCGTCGCCGGGGAGCCGTTCCTGATCGCCATGGTGATCGGCGCCGGCTTCTTTGCGTCCCAGTGGGCCTTTAGCAAAGGGAGGTGGGTGGGCAGCGGCGACATCATCCTGGCTGCGGGAATCGGCGCGCTCCTCGCGGAAGTGCGGCTGATCCTCCTGGCGTTGTGGGTGGCCTACATCAGCGGGGCCATCGTCGCCGTGTTCATGCTTTCCATGAAAAAGAAAAAGATGCGTAGCCGGTTGGCGTTCGGGCCGTTCTTGGTCGCCGGTGCCATGGTGGCGTTCCTCTTTGGGGAGAGAGTGCTGGGGATGGTTGGGTTGTGATATAAAAATCAGGGCCTAACCCAGAAGAGTTATGCCCTGACGATATTGTCAGCGCGCTTTTCTCAATAATGAGGGACCGCTCCCTCACCAACCCGAATTTACGTAACGGACAGGCAGCTCATCGAGGTGCCTAGTTGCTACGAACGCTCGGATTGATGAGGGAAGATCGCACGCATCTGACCTGACAATAATACGGCATTTTCTGCAAATGTCAAATACACCTTTAGCCTTCCATAAGCCACAAAGTATGGGTCTATGCCGTGTTTTACCTTACACTGGCAGCAATGAAACTTGTCGCACAGAACCGGCGCGCGCGATTCGACTACGAGATCCTCGAGACCTTCGAGGCTGGGATGGTCCTCACAGGGCCGGAGGCGAAGTCGTGCCGGAAGGGGCACATCAGCCTGGCGGGGGCGTTCGTGTCTTTCCTCGGCGGCAAGCCGATCCTTAAAGGTGCCGGCATCAGCAAGTACGCGTTCACGGGGCCCGACGTGCTGCATGACGAGCATCGTGACCGCGCATTGCTGCTCAAGAAATCCGAACTCGGGAAGATCCAACGCGCGGCGGAGGAGAAGGGAATGACGCTGATCCCACTCGAGGTGCGGTCGGGCAAATACATCAAGCTTCTGGTCGGCGTCGCGCGGGGGAGGAAGAAGATGGACAAGCGGCAGGCGATCAAAGAGCGTGAAACGGGGAGGAGGCTGCGAGAGGGAAGGGAGATCTAAATCCTAAACATTGATCATTGATTGTCTTGGTTGTTGTTTAGAATTTAGGATTTAGAGTTTAGAATTTCGCCATGGCCTTACTCCCCCAGCAAATCACCAAGTCGATTGAAGAATTTTCCAAGTTGCCCGGCATCGGTCCAAAGTCTGCCGAACGCCTCACATTTCATCTACTCCGCAGCTCCAAGGCGTCGCCGGAGGCGCTCGGCACGGCGCTGCTCGACCTCAAGCGTAACCTCCAGTACTGCGCGACCTGCCAGATGGTGACGACGAGTGAGGAGTGTGAGATTTGCCGCGACTCCACCCGTGACCGTTCCACAGTCCTGGTTGTGGAGAATCCCCTCGACGTGGTCGCGTTCGAGAAGACCTCATACAAAGGGCTCTACCACGTGCTTCACGGCGTCCTCTCACCCATCGACGGGATGGGGCCCGAACAGTTGAAGCTGAAGGAACTCATGGACCGAGCACGCGCCGGCGGCATCAGCGAAGTGATCCTCGCGATGAACCCGGACATTGAAGGCGAGGCGACCGCCAACTATATCAGCAGCAAACTCCAGGGCCTCGTCC
Organism: Candidatus Peribacteria bacterium; assembly: GCA_009691305.1. Lineage (GTDB taxonomy): Bacteria > Patescibacteriota > Gracilibacteria > Peribacterales > Peribacteraceae > JABFSS01. The sequence goes on from SICS01000006.1 coordinate 7,934, forward strand.
CCACCGTCACGCGCCTGGCACATGGGCTCCCGATGGGTGCCGACATCGAATTTGCAGATCAGGGGACGCTAAGGGAGGCGCTGGCGGGGAGGCGAAGCCTCTAGTGTGTCGTTCCCCTCATCTACTACACAGATTCTGCGTGGCTGCGCAGAGCAGTGTGGATACGTTCGTGCACTCTTTCCAGCCAATCCTTCTGGCTGAGGACCTTGACCATCGGGATGATGCGGGCGAGAGACTTGTCAGCCTGCTTCAGCATTTCCCGTACCTTCTTCATATCGGAACGCCGCGAGATGCCATTGCGGAGAATCTGCTCGCCCTGCAAGTTCCTCAGGTTCTTGATCAGGACATTCCTCTTTCTGGGAAGTTCCTGGGTATCAATGGCCTTCGGCACGGATCTTGATAATCGATTGAGCATAGGGACATATATTCCCCCGATAGCGGTATTGAGGTCCTGCAGGGCAATGATCCTAATATCTTCCGGCTGGTTCCCGAGAATTTCCCGGAGCGACATCATGTCTTGGACGACCGATGAGTTTAGGAGAATCTTCCGCATCTCGTCTTTCCCCAGCGGCAGTTCCTGTCCGTCTGCCGGTTCGGCATCGGGAATATTGTGAGAATCAATGTGTCTTTTCATGGGTTTGTCACCGTTCCCATCTTCATTTGTGAGGATGTAATTTACGCGGCCACGTGTGTTTGCCTGTACTCGTGCAGGCTTCCTTTCCTCATCTGTAGATTTCGGAATGGCATCAAACTCGAAAAAATCGGCACCCGATCCTTCTTCATGATCAGAAGCAGGCGTTGGATGGGTGTTGTGCATTTGTTATATTATATCACTTTTTGTCATTTAATCAATCATCCCTGAACCACTCACTTCGTTCGGGTACAGGGCTAGTGACGAAACGCCCGCACTCCCGTCAAAACCATCGCCACACCCAGTTCATTCGCCTTTGCGAACACTTCTGCGTCTTTCACCGATCCGCCCGGCTGGATGATCGCGACGATTCCGTGCTTGGCTGCTTCTTCCACGGAATCGGGGAAGGGGAAGAAGGCGTCGGAGGCCATGACCGCCCCGCGGGCAGAAAGCCCGCTCCTTTTTGCCGCGATCCAGGTCGCATCCACACGGCTGGTCTGCCCTGCGCCGATGCCGACGGTCACGAGGTCTTTTGCAAATACGATCGCGTTGCTTTTGGCGTGCTTCACGCACTTCCACGCGAAGAGGAGGTCGCGGATTTGGTCAGCCGATGGTTTCTTCTCGGTGACGATGGTCAGATCTTTTTCGGTGATGATGCGGTCATCAGGGTTTTGGACGAGGATGCCGCCTAAAACAGATCGATATTGCGGTGGTTGGGGCACGGCATGCCGTGACCTTACATCACTGTTCATTTCGAGTAACCGGATGTTCGGCTTCGCTTTCAAAATTTCCAGCACATCTTTTCCAAATGATGGGGCGATAATGAGTTCAACGAACATTTTCTGGTCGAGGATCTTCTGGGCGATCGCAGCGGTGCACTCTCGGTTGAGTGCGATCACGACGCCGAACGCGCTCAATCTATCGGCGTCGTAGGCGCGCTGGAAGGCTTCATCGATCTGCGCGTGCGAGGCGATGCCGGACGGGTTAGCATGCTTCACGAAAACGGCTGTGGGATCAGTAAATTCGCATGCCGCGATCCAGGCGCCGTCGGCGTCCAGGAGGTTGAGATAACTCAATTCTTTGCCTTGTAATTGCTTCCAACCCCCACCCCCAACCCCTCCCCCACGTCTCGCCTCGCTCGCCGAGGGAGAGGGGGGTTGGTACATCTCAAAATATTTCCCCCACTGATGGGGGTTCTCTCCGTATCGTAAATTCATTCCGTCACCGAGCATCACCCCAGTGTTCTTGCCGTCACTCATCCACTCGGTGATCATCGCATCGTACGCGGCGGTGTGGAGGAACACTTTCGCTGCGAGGTCCTGACGGAGCCGCGGCGATACATCACCGCGCTGGAGTTCGGCGATGACGCGGTCATAATCTTTTGGATCACAGACGACGGTCACGTTGCTATGATTTTTTGCGGCACTTCTAAGTAATGTTGGGCCGCCGATGTCGATCATTTCACTATCCGGTTTATCCGCGAACGGATAGAGGTTTACGACGACCAGGTCGATCGGTTCGATCCCGAGTTTTTTCGCCTCTTTCACATCATCTGCATTCTCACGCCGGAATAAAATCCCTCCCATGATGAGCGGGTGCATCGTCTTGACCCGTCCGCCGAAGCACTCGGGGAACTTTGTCAGCTCCTCCACGGCGGTGACCGGGATCTTGGCAGCATCCAAGGCTTTCTGCGTGCCTCCGGTACTCAACAACTTGTATCCAAGGCCCACCAGCATCCGCCCGAACGGTTCGATGCCGGTCTTGTCGGAAACGGAGAGGAGGGCGTAGCCAGGCACGGGGGAATTGTACGGTGTACGGGAGGGGAAAGAGTAGGGGAATTTGGTTGTGTAGCGCCCTTCCTTCATGGCACCATTTCTGCTATTCTAAGAGGAATTCAATCCTTATGCCCAAAGAGAAAAATCCCACTGCTAAGGCTGCTGCAGCCCCTGCTGCACCGGACACCACCACGCCGGCCGTGAAGGACACGAAGGTCACGGACAAGCCTGCGGGGAAGGGCAAGCGGGTACTCATCATTGAAGACGAGCGCCCGCTTGCCCATGCTCTCGCATTGAAAATGGGCCACGAGGGATACGAAACCCAGATGGCGCTCAATGGTGCAGAGGGCCTCAAGGAAGTCGGCACGGGGAAGTACGACATCATCCTGCTCGACCTGATCATGCCGGAGATCGACGGCTTTACGATTTTGCAGGAAATGCAGGCCAAACACGTAAAGACCCCGGTGATCATTCTGAGTAACCTTGGCCAGGGCGAGGATCGCGAGCGCGCCAAGAAGCTCGGCGCGGTCGAGTACTTCGTGAAGGCGAACACGCCCATCGCGGAGATCCTGAAGAAAGTGAAAGAAATGCTCTAATTCCGCGGCCGCGAAGGGCCGCTCCTACACCAACAAACACCCATGCCACTCAAAGATTCCGAACTCGGCGAGATCCTCCTAAAGCTCAGCTATGTGAGCGAGGAAGATCTGAAGAAGGCCATGGATGTGGCAAAGGAACGCCAGGCCCCGCTGAAGGTGGCGCTCTTCGAAATGGAACTCCTGACGCAGGAGATCTTCGAAGGCGCGATGGCCGAACACTACAAGTTGCCGTTCTATGACATCCGCGTCGTGCCGCCCAACCCCGACCTCGTCGGGACGCTGCCCGAGGAGATCGCCCGGCAATACGCTGCGGTTCTCGTGAAGCGTGAAGGCGATGCAGTGACGGTAGCGACGGCCGACCCCGGCAACCCATTCCTGGAGGAAGCGCTTCGCCTGAACATCGACCAGAAGAGCTCAAAGTTCCCCTAGAAGGACGAGGCGAATGCGGGCAGGGGCGATTCCTCCAAGAAGACGGCGTCGAGGTTTTCGTTCCCCGGTTCCAAAAAGTCGGAGGAGCGGAAAGCGTTTGCCGGCACGATACCTACAACTACGCGCCTCAGCACATCATCGAGGCGCTCTACGTGCACTACCACAAGCCGCTTGCAACGCGCTTCCAGGCGATCATCAACGAGCAGAAGAAGGTTGCGCCGGAAATCATCACGGAAATCTTCAACGACGCCATTGAGCTCCGCGCATCTGACATCCACTTTGAGCCGCAGGAGAAGATCGTGCTCATCCGCTTCCGCGTGGATGGTGTCATGCACGAGGCCGGACGTCTCCCGAAGGATTACTATGAAGGCGTCATCAACCGCATCAAGATCGAATCGAACATGCAGATCGACGAACACTATGCCGCGCAGGACGGCGCCATCCGCTGGTTGACGAAGGCCGGCAACCCCATGGACATGCGCGTCTCGATCGTCCCGATCGTCGACGGCGAAAAGATCGTCGTCCGTCTCCTCTCGGAGTACGTGCGTACGCTCACGCTGCAGGACCTTGGGTTCTCGGAAGAGTATCGCGCGATCCTGGAGACCGTCGCTCACAAACCGTTCGGCATGATCCTCACCACGGGGCCGACCGGCGCGGGAAAATCCACGACGCTCTACGCGCTGCTCAAGATGCGCAACAGGCCGGACGTGAACATCTCCACCATCGAAGATCCGGTCGAATACAAGATTCCGGGCATCAACCACATCCAGGTGAACCAGGAGACGGAGCTGACCTTCGCCAAGGGTCTCCGTGCCCTCGTCCGCCAGGACCCGAACATCATCCTCGTCGGAGAAATCCGTGACGGCGAGACGGCCTCAATCGCGGTGAATGCCGCGCTCACGGGCCACCTCCTGTTCTCGACGCTCCACAGTAACGATGCGCCGACGGCCATCCCACGTCTTCTCGACATGGGTGTGGAACCGTTCCTCCTCGCGTCCACGCTCGAAGTCATCATCGGGCAACGTCTCGTGCGCCATATCTGCCCCTCCTGCCGCTACAGCTACTCGCTTTCGCTTGCCGAAGCGCAAAAGCTCTTCCCAGGTGCGAACAAGTACTTCGTCAAAAAGGAGGACGTTCGCCGATTACGCAGACCGAACACCCGCTCCAAGCAGCAAAAAAATGTGAATGCTTGAAACATTGGGAAATTGAATTCTGATCGCGCGTCGGATGTAGTGCTTTGTGGAGGAAACGAGAATGGGTCAAGAGCAAAGCCGTCAATGCATGCTGGAATTTGGTACAGTTTCGGCCAATGCGTGGGGGTATTCCCCCCACTTTCCCTTCCCACTTTCTTATGCTGTCTCGTCTCTCCCGGGGGTTCCGTTCAGGCTTCACCCTCATCGAACTCCTCCTCGTCATCGGGATCATCGCGATCCTTGCCTCGATCGTCATCGTTGCGATCAACCCGACCAAACAGCTCGGCGATGCCCGCGATGCACAGCGCCGTTCGGATGTGAACACCATCCTGAACGCGGTGTACCAGTACGCGATCGACAACAATGGAAACCTGCCAAGCGGCATCCCGACCAATAGCACCAAGGTCATCTGCCAGGCGACGTTGGATCCCACGACATGCATCGGCTCCGGCTATGACGGCGTCAACCTCCGCATGCTCACGGGTGCGTACTTGGTGAGCATCCCCCGCGACCCGCGCGTCACAGCCACCGGTACGGGCACCCGCTACAACATCGTCCAGGACACGGCCGGACGCATCACGGTTTCCGCACCCGGCGCAGAACGCGCAGCCAGCATCAGCGTGACCCGCTAACAAATTCATTCTTCTTCCCCTTCTCCTCCCATGCGTTCACACCTCCGTTCGGGCTTCACCCTCATCGAACTCCTCCTCGTCATCGGGATCATCGCGATCCTTGCCTCGATCGTCATCGTTGCGATCAACCCGACCACGCAGCTGGCTGATGCGCGGAACACGCAGCGCCGTTCGGATGTGAACACCATCCTGAACGCGGTGTACCAGTATGCGATCGACAATAGCGGCAACCTGCCAGGCAACATTCCGGTCTCGACCGCGAAGCCTGTCTGCCAGGCGTCGTTGGATCCCACGACATGCATCGCAGCCGGTTACGAAGGCGTCAACCTCCGCATGCTCACGGGCGCGTACTTGGTGAGCATCCCCAAGGATCCACGCGTTAGTGCATCGGGCACAGGAACGCGCTACAACATCGTCCAGGACACGAACGGCCGCATCACGGTTTCGGCACCGGGCTCAGAACAGGGTGCGACAATCACCGTGACCCGCTAATCTCTCCCGCGATTGAAAGCGAAATACCCCTCTCCGGAGGGGTTTTTCGTATCTGGCAAAATACCGTTTTTCTGCTATAATCAGAGGAAAACAAACTATGCCTACAAACGGCATTTCTCAGCGGCAACGCCCCTCCCCGGAGGCCCGGATTCTCTTCTCTCCGCGGGGTTCCATGCGTCGGAAAGTCCTTCGGCAGTCGGTGCTGCTTGTCTCCTTCTGCGTTCTGCTGCTCGGCGGGCTCTCCTTTACGATCATCCAGCAATTTCGGGAGAACATCCCGTCCGAAGCGGGCGTCGCGTTCGTCCAGTACCACCTACTGGGGCTGACCGTGCTTATTCTAAGTGGCCTACTCCTCGTCCTTGCGATTCTGCTTAGTACGCTGCTTGCACGCGACCTTGCTCGACCGCTGCAGGAGCTTTCCGCCAAAGTCCGGCTGCTCCAGCCTGGCACCTGGCTATTCCGCCGCACTGTCCATACCGACGATGAGGTCGAAGAGCTCGACCGCACCATCCTTCGCAGCATCGAGTACGGCGTCATCACGACAAATACCGGCGGTGCCGTTACCGACGTCAATCCTGCGGCGTGCCTTCTCCTTCAGCGTTCGCGTGATGAACTTATCGGACAGCCGGGGTCGGGGGTCATACCCCTTTTCCAGCGCAAACTGCAGCCGTTTACCGGAGTGCATCCCATCCAGCAGGTGCTCGAAAAGCGCGTGTCCTACCGGTCGCATCCTTCGGAGCATCTGAGTGTGCAGCGCAAGGATGAGGCGATGGTGCCAGTCACTCTCCTTGTTGTGCCACTCATTTCCGATAACGAGCTTTTTGGGACGATCGCGGTGCTCCAGGAACAGTCGCTTGAACGCCAGATTGACTACATGAAATCTGAATTCATCTCGCTCGCAAGCCACCAACTGCGTACACCGCTTTCTACCATCCGCTGGTACGTCGAAATGCTGGAGAGCGAAGAGGGTTCCTTTTCCGAGGAGCACAAGTCGTACCTGGACGAAGTCGACGTCGCCGCAAACCGCATGGCCAACCTCATCGACGCGCTGCTCCACGTGGCGCGGCTCGAAGACGGCGCTTTGGCCCAGAACAAGGAAAAGGTCGACATCACGTCGTTCTTCCAGCGGATTATCGAAGGTTGGTCGATCACGATGAAAAAGCAGGGGATTTCGTTCGTCTCCGACTTGCCGACGCAGCGAGCGGAGATCTTCACGGACCCCGTGCTGCTCGAGATCGTCATGCAGAACCTCTTCACCAACGCCGTGAAGTATTCGCTCAGCAAGAAGGACATCATCCTCAAGATTCACGCCGATGCCCACCAACTGCATATGTCCGTGCAGGACGAGGGCATGGGCATCCCCGAGGCCGAGCAGAAGCGCATCTTCCAGAAGTTCTTCCGCGCCAAGAACGTTCGCGAAGTCGATACTGACGGCTCGGGTCTGGGGCTCTACATGAGCAAGAAGATCTGCGAGAACCTGGGTGGCGCACTCAGCTTCAGTAGCAAGGAGGGGCAGGGGACGACGTTTATGGTGGTGTTGCCTCTATAAAAAGCGTCTCAGCCTTGGCTGACGACGCTTCCTATAGTCCCGCTCTTCTATACGCCGGGTTTTGTACGCGATGACGTGAGTCACCGGTGATGATCATCTCTCTGGGACCGGCATTGCTGCCGGCCTCTACCCCACTTCGCTCCTTGCGGAGCTACGAGGGGAATAGCGGAGGGGTATGTGGTCCGACGGAACCATCGGAGATCCCACTCACCCAAATCCTCCTTGCACGACCTAGAGTTTACCGATCGACCTTGCGGTCGGTCCTCCGTTCAAGCCGGAGGCGTTTCACATGCCCCAAATAATGAAATAAGGGGCTCGTCTCTGTGGCACTGGTCCGCATGCGCATTTGCCGTATATGGGGCGCATGGGTGGGCGTTACCCACTAAGCGTTCCTCTGACAAGGAGCTTGCGCTGAGCTTGTCGAAGCGTGCCCGGACGTTCCTCTACGCCTTCAAGAGGCGCAGCGATCATCTAAAGAGCGGGAATACACAGTATCGCATATTTAAGTCTTTTCTTCAATAACTTCCACTGATTTTTGAATACGGGTAATCTGCGAATAGGCCGCTGTAGCTCAGTGGTAGAGCAACGCACTTGTAATGCGTAGGTCACCGGTTCAAGCCCGGTCAGCGGCTCCATTTCGCGCCTGAGGTACACTCTCCCCATGAAGAAATCCGAAGCAATCTTCGGGGTGGCGAGAGTGCCCCTGGACGCCCTTGCCGTGCTCGCGGCGCTGCTCCTGGCGTTCCGCTTGCGGCAGCTGAATATCGACTTCATCCCCGGCCAGAATTTGCTCGATGCCAGCGGCACGCTGCCGGACATGGCGTGGTACATCGTGCACTTCATCGTGCCGAGCGTCGGGACTTTCCTGCTGTTAAGCGCCGTGCTCGGCCTCTACACGCTCGAGTCGACCATGAGCGCGTGGGTCGAGGTCGGTCGCGTGATCCTGGTGACTGCCCTCTGGGTGGTGCTCGTGATCGCGTGGTACTTCCTCGTCCGCAAACAACTGTTCTTCTCCCGCGCGCTGCTCCTCTATGGCACGGGGTTCATCGTGCTGTTTGTCGAGATCGGCAGGGCGGCGCTTACGATGCTGCAGCGGTCGTTCCTCCGTGCGGGCATGGGACGGCGCATTGTCGTGTCGCTGGGCACGCAGGGGCTTGCGGAAGCGGCGCAGGATATTCTGCAGCACGACGAGCACTACGCGTACCTGGGGCATATTCCTGACCTTGATGCCCTCAAGCGCATTCTCCACCAACAGACCGTCGACCTTGTCCTGCAGACCGATCCGAACCCAGGAGGTGATGCCACCATCACGTTGATCAACTACTGCCGCAGCCACCAGGTCGGCTATGCGTTCCTGCCGCCGGTGCTGGCCGACGTGCCGCATCAACTGCGCGTGGAACGTCTCGGCTTGCTTCCGATGATCCGCTTTCAACCGACGCCGTTGGATGGGTGGGGGAGGGTACTTAAGCGCGTGTTCGACATCATCGTGAGTTTCCTCATGATCATCCTTCTTTCGCCGCTCCTCCTCCTCTTTTCCCTGCTTGTCCTTATAGGCTCCGGCTGGCCCATCTTCTACGTATCCCAGAGGGTCGGTGAGCAGGGGCGCAAGAAGGTCTCGATCCTCAAGTTCCGATCGATGGTCCGCGATGCCGACCTCCACAAGGATGAACTCCTCGCGATGAACCACCGCACGGATGGCCCGCTCTTTAAGATTCATAATGATCCGCGGGTCACGGGCATCGGCAAGATTCTCCGGCGCTTCTCGCTTGATGAACTCCCGCAACTCTTCAACGTGTTCATCGGGAACCTCTCGCTCGTTGGGCCGCGACCGCATCTTCCGGCGGAGGTCGATCGGTACTCTCTAGAACAGCGGCGCGTGTTCGCGGTCAAACCCGGTGCCACAGGGCTCGCGCAAATCTCCGGCAGGTCGAGCTTGAGCTTTGATGAGGAAGTGCGGCTCGATCTTCAATACATTGAAGAATGGTCACTGCTGCTGGATTTGTGGATACTGTGGCGGACGATGTTTACGGTGTTTTCGCGGAGGGGGGCTGACTAGAACATCGACAGTTGGTCTTTTGCTACTGATTTCTTTTTCGGGGTTTTCGCTTTCACTTCGGTTTTCAGCTCCTTGGCATCTTTGGCTTCGTTGGCATCATTACCGCGGCCAGGAACGGCCGCTGCTATGTCTGAGAACTGTTCAAGGTACCCCCTCACCGTTTTCCCATATCCCTTCGTTTGAATTCGATCATCCAGCACGCGTGCGTCGCCGTCTTTCGTTTTGATCCGTGCATATGCTCGGAGCAATCGGAAGAGGCGGTGGAGTGTACGGGGGAGGGAGTAGTCGCTGAAGGCGTTCGCGTAGTACAGCGAGCGGCGGCCGAGGATGGGGTGGTTGGGGTGGTCGAAGGGGAGGGATTTCAGGACGAGATGGTCGACGGTGCCTTCGGGGAGGTCGGTGCCTTCGAACATCCACGGCGTCACGAGCCACAGGGCGGGTGCTTTGGCGGCAAGGAACTCGGCCTGCATGCGGCCCATGCCACCGTTCAATCCCTGACAGATCAGCGTCACGCCTTTCGCTTCTAGCGCTTCGGTGTATTTCACGTACTGCTCCTCGATCGCGCCTTTGCCAGGGAGGAGGATCACTGTTTTACCCGGCGGGGGATTTTTCAGAATTTCATCAAGATTCGGTTGTGCGTCGAAAGAGATGTGAATCATTGCATGGTCGTAGGGGCGAGCCACCGGCTCGCCCGTACTTTCCCCCGCCCGTACGCCCATGTGGGCTTTCGGAGGAAGAATCTCGGGAAGCATTTCCGCCGCACCTTGTGGGATGAGGAGCGTCGTTGGGAATCTTTTGAAGAGGTTCTCGCCGAGGAGCAGGCCGATCCGCTCCGGCACCGACTGGAGGAGTTGCCCGCCATTCGGCTTCTGCTCGATCCACGCGATGCGGTGCGGGAGGTTCTCCACCTGGAGGATCCGCTGGAGGTCACCCAAATGCTGCAGCAACTGCTCCGGCCACTTCTGGGACGTGAGCACTTCATCCAGGATTGTGCGCAACCCTTTCGTGTCCTGCGAACTGAGATCGGAATGGGCAAGGTAGCGGATATCCTGGAACTGCCGCACTTTCTCTATCCACAGCTGCAGCGTATCGACGAACTTCGTCATAAGGGGATTCCCCTGCGCTGCGGCACGCACGTCATCGATCGCGCAGAACCAGCCGAAGGCTTTCGTCGCCGTATCTTCCAGCATCGAGGCGTCATCAATGATCACATGTGCCGCAGGTCGTCCTTCGCTCCGCTCAGGATGACTACCAGCGGCTATTCCCATTGATTTGGCGCCGGGGTGCTCCGGTTCCTGCAGAAACTCGAGCAGTTCACGGTGGTCGAGCAACACGACGTTTGGGAGTTCCTTGAACTGGTCGAGGTATGCCTTGGATGCCGCAGTGCAGCTCAACTTTCCATTCCACACCGCTTCTTCGCTTCCATGCATCGGGAACTCGTCGCGACGGCTGGGCTCGTACCACGCGAGCTTGAGCGCGAGAGTCGCTTCGTCCGCCGTGTAGGCCTCCTGCTTCGCGAACCGCTGCACGGCATCTACATCGATCAACGAATGCGGCGGGTAGAGGACGCGGATGTTCTTAAGTAGCGCATCGGGCAATCTCTGGAGGACGGGGCGCAGTCCCTTCACGGCGATCCAGTGGCGCGTTGACGTATCCTTGAGCGCGCCTTCGATCACCGATTGCAGGTGCAGGGGATCCAGTGGCTCATCAATTAGGCCGGGTGACGGGGAGGGGGCGGGGATGGTGAGATGGCTGGATACTGCGGATGACTTTTCGCGTGCTTTCGAGAGGGAGAGCCACTTCGGTTCCTTCTTTGCGGTTGGCGCAGGCAGTGCTTCAAAGAGCATCCGATAGCCCTTAGGCGCACGTGCCATGATCGCGTCGGCCAGGTCGCGCAGGTCTTTAGGCAGTTCCATCAATCGCTCCCAGCATTTTCCCAGCAGTTCCGTCGTCGCACGCACGTCGCCGAGCGCGCGATGCGGAGGATTGTGGTTGAGATCCAGAACAGTGCTCAAGTATCCGAGCGAGTAGCTCTGGAGTTCCGGGAACACGAGCGACGAGAGCATGGACGTATCGATGTACGGTCGCTCACTGAGGTCGAGCCCTTCGCCCTTCAGCATCCCGATATCGAACGGGATGTTCTGTCCCACGAGCAACGCATCGTCGGGCAGGTGCTTTAGGACCGTCTTCAATTCATCCGCGAAGGCAGGCTTCCCCTTCAGGTCCGCCGTCCGGATGCGCGTGAGTACTTCCACTGTCGGTGGTACCCCCGCATGATGGAAGAGCTGTTCGTATTCTGTCGCCACCTTTCCATCTCGCACTTCCGCCGATGCGAACTCAATCACCCGATGCACCCGCGGCACGAAGCCAGTGGTCTCCGTATCCAGGACGACGAGGGGGAGGGAGGGGAGCTTCATGGAGGGAGGATAGGCCGGGGAAAGGGCTAGGGATAGGGCTATGGCTACGCTAGGAGCTTGAGCTATTTCTTGCCAATTTTCATGCAATCATGAATAATCGATCCTATGGCAATTACCTCAGCATCGTATCCACCGTTCGCTTCGAATCCGGGAGCTCTCAGTGATGCTCTTCCAGATCGGCTAGTAGCCAGTGTTCCCGATATCTATCAACGAACGGATTCCGCCCCAACCACGATGGCAGAATTTTCAGAAGTGGTGTTGCATTCAGGGATGTCGCCGGATGCTCTCTATCTGATACAGCAACAACAAGTCGAGCGTGCAAAGCAGGAAGCACAAAGAATATTATTCATGATACAAAAGCATGCAGCCTATGAAAGACTCATGCAGACAAGCATGAATTAGTCCGTCAGTTCAAACTTCCATAGGGGTAAGAAACTCAATTGAAGGGAAGGACTAGACCGCCTGTGCGCCTTCGCCGGCCACGGGTTGGTCGACATCAGGTGACAGCGAATCATTCACGCCGGGTTCGCCTGAGGGAGGTGGCATGGGGTCGCCAACACCGGGAATGTGTTCGGTTCCATCCGCAGCCGTGGAAGGCTGCTCTGCTGTCATCTCGGGCATCGGTTCACCGCGCAGTTCTGCCAGCTTCGCCTTGAAGGCCGGTAGCTCCGCGTAGTTGTACATGTCGAGTTCGAAACCGGAGAGCTGGGTGGCGAGGCGGATGTTCTGGCCTTTCTTGCCGATGGCCATCGGGCGCTGCGCTTCCTCTACAAAGACCGCGGCGCGCTTCTTCACTTTGCGGCCCTGGTCGTCGATACGTTCCTCGTTGTTCACGATGATCACTGCCGAGATTGCGGCGGGCTGGAGTGCAAGGGAGATCAGCTTGATCGGGTCATCCGACCACTCGATCATGTCGACGCGCTCACCGTTGATCTCTTCCATCACGGCCTGGATGCGCACGCCCTTCTGGCCAACGCATGCGCCGATCGGGTCGATCCTCGGGTCGTTGCTCTTCACGGCCACCTTGCTGCGGAAGCCCGCGTCGCGCGCGATGCCTTTGATCTCTACGTCGCCGTTGCGGACTTCGGGGATCTCGAGCTCGAGCAATTTCTTCACCAGGTTCTGGTGTGTGCGGGAGATGCGTAGCTGCGGACCCTTGCCTGTCAGCTCAACCTTATCCAGGTACACGCGGATGCGCTTGCCGGTGTAGTAGTGCTCGCCGGGGATCTGTTCCCTCCAGGGCAAGCTCACGGTCATGCCTTCGATCTCGAGCGTCACCCAGTTGGGGTCGACCTTCGTCACGGTCGCCGTCAAAAGTTCCTCTTCGCGGTCCTTGAACATCTCGTACAAGCTTTGCTTCTCCGCCTCCTGCAGCTTCTGCAAGATCACCTGCTTGGCCGCCTGCGTGGCGATGCGGCCGTACTCGAGCGGCGTCACGTCGATCGCGATCTCGTCGCCCACATCGGAGTCGGGTTTGATCTTCTTGGCGTCCTTGATGCTGATTTCGAAGTTGTCGTTCTCGACGTTCTCCACCACTTCTTTCACGAGCAGAATCGACGGCATGTCGCGGCCCTCTTCGAGCTCGACCCGGATCTCCTGTTCCTTGTTGCCGAAGTCTTTGCGGTACGCGGTGGCGATGGCCTGTTTGACGGCCTCAATGACCTGGTCCGGCTTCACGTTCTTCTCGGAACAGATCTGGTTAATGGCGGCGAGGAATGATGCTTTCATAGGTGGTGGGCCCCTCGATACGCTCAGCGCTCCGCACTGAGCTACTCGGGGTGACAAAGAAGTAAAAGGGGGTGTCATCCCGAGTAGTTCGCGACGGAGTCGCGAACGTAACGAGGGATGAGAGGAACGGTGAAGCCACCATTCCAGAATTGGAATAGTGTCAATAAAGACAACCGTTGATGGACAGACTATAGACCTGTTTCCCGAGCCTCGGCAAGCCCTAAACAAGCATTTACGCCTTCCTCTTGGCCTTCGCTTCTTTCGGGAGATTCTTCAGCACATACCCCATCCAGACGAGGAAAATGACGGTGAAGAGGAAATTGACGTGGAACCGGAAGATGACTTCCAGCAAGCGATAGCAGATGGGGAGTGTGAGGCCGTACATCGAGAGCCAGTAGAGGTCGCCGTATGTGCGCGGGGCTTTGATCACGATCGCGATGATCCACAGGATGCCCACCGCCACGAGGAGGTAGAGGAGGTAGCCGAGCAGCGTGACACCGGCGAACAGGAACGGCAGGAAGAGGATGATGCAGCCGATGCCGACGGTAGCAATCGTCGGGAGCAGATCCAGGTACGGCAGTACATTCGAGATGACTTTGGTGTAGAGCTGCTTGGTGATCGTGATGTTCCCGACGTCCTTGAGCGAGTAGAACTTCACCGTGTCATTCTCGTCGGGGATGACGATGGACTGTTTGGTCAGCAGAATGAAAGTATTCTTCTTGGGGAAATCCTCTGCGCGGGCGCGCGTATCGATCACGAGCAGGTGGGGGGCCGCGCCCGTTTCCTCCTTGGATGCGAGCTCGCGCCACTTGGGTGGCAGTTCGATCGCATACGGCTCGCGTACATTGGTCGACACGTTGCCGTCCTTGATGGTCACCACCAGTTCCGCCGGGTAGAGCGTGGGCGCGACCTCCTTCAAACTGGCGACGGCTGCACGCACATGGGGCAGAGCGATGAGGATCGCAAACGAGAGGGCGATGCTCGAGAGGAAACAGAGGATCCACAGCGTGCCATACAGGTGCCGGATCGACTTGGGAGAATGCTTCTTGGCGCGGTCGGCGAAAAACTTCACGTCATACGCGCTACGCGCGGTGTCCGAGAACCAGGTGCGAATCCATTTGAGCATGCGTGTCATGGTAATAGATTTTTGCCGGAGAATGAAGGCATTTTCAATCTACTTCGCATCCAGCCCCGTGAGGAATGCTTTTGCGTGCGCTCCTCGCATCCCCGGCAACATCGAGGCAATGCGATACTTGAAGAGCTTCCAACCTCTGGGCACGATTTCCGCGGCCTGGAAGGCCGCGCTGTCTTTCGATACCAGGCGCTCCATCTCCATCGCCGATTCCCCGAGCGTCTCCATTCGTTCCAATGATTCCTCCATCGTCATCGCGTGGTGATGGAACGCACGCGCATCGGGTTCATAGAAGAGGGGAATGCCCACCTCCTTCAATCTCCATCCCCACTCGACGTCTTCCCACCCGTAGAGCATCACATCTTCACGGAAGGGGAACTTCTTCGCGATCTCCGTCGGGAGGCTGATGTGCGAAGTGTAGGAAAATTTGTGTTGGATGGATGTCGGGATCACCTGATGACTGAACTGCTTGATCATCGGATAGCCGAATTGCCAACCGGACTTCTCGAGCCAGTGCATGACGGGGGTGATCTCCAAAGCAGGATCCCATGTCGTAAATCCGAGGACTGCTGTCGGTCCTTCGCTCCGCTCAGGATGACATCCAAGATGTTTCTCGCATGCATGCGGCGCTAAGAAGATGTCATCGCCAATGAAGATTACGTACTTCCCTCGCGCGACCTCCACTCCTTTATTGCGGGCCACACCTTGATGGCATGGAGGAACATCCAGCACGCGTACATCCAGATTTCCCACGTTTAGGTTCACCTTTTCAGCATCATTTACGACGATCACCTCTATTTGATCAGCAATCGTTTGTTCCCGGATGTGATCAAGACAACGCTGCAGGATCGCAGGGCGACCGTGGGCGGGGATGACGATGGAGAGAAGGGGGGTTGAATGCATGGCGGACTCGGTACACGCTACCACAGTGAAAACTCTCTTTGTAGATTTGGCTTCCCATCAAGGATGCTTGGCGTGCGTGGAGGACGACCGTGTGGTCGCATCCTTTCCTGTCGACCATCGCATCGATGACGCCGAACTCATGACGCACGTCGAAGACCTGCTCTCAAGAGCCAAGTGGTCCTACCCGGACCTCACGAATATCGCCTGTGTTGTGGGCCCCGGTGGGTTCACGAGTTTGCGTGTAGCGGTGGCGTTGGCGAATGCGATGAGCCATGAGCTGGGGGTTCCGTCGGTGGGGGTTCATCTGAGTGACCTCTACGGAACGCGAATTGCGGATTACGTATTGCGAAATGAAAATTCCGAAATTCGAAATTCGAAATCCGAAACGATTTGGTTACATTCCACAAAGAAAAACGAACTCTTCATTCGAGAGGTATCAGCCCCAGAAGCTCGGTGTATCACGATTGATGAATTGAAAACGACCCTCAAGAGAGGAATGTGGATGGGGGAGTTGATCCCGGAGCATCGGACGATCGTCGATGCAGCAGGTGTGACAGAGGCACCACTGAGGCCGGCGGAAGATATCCTGCCTGCCTTCCTTCAGCAGCAGATGTACAAGAGGCAGATCCTGCAGCCGTGGTACGGGAGGGGGTGGTAATTATCCGGGAACAACAGTCCTCAGCCCTGTGAACGCAGTGAAGTCTTTGGGGTTATTGGTGACGAGGGAGACGTTCAGGAAAAGGGCAGTTTGGGCGATGATCGTATCCGAGGCACCGGGGTGACGAAGGCCCTTTCGCTTTTTTTGGCGGACCCATCCTGCAACCTCTTGCGCGATGGGGATACTCAGTGGCACAACTTCAAAATTGTCTAGAAATATCCGCAGGTCCTTCTCTTCGCTGTCATCGTGCGCACCGATGAGGACTTCCATATACGTGATAATGCTCATGCCGACGGTTTTCCCTGCGATTGTTCTAAGAAAATGCAGATATGTAGGATGCCCATCGAACAAATAAATGAAGATATTCGTATCGAAGAGAACATCAACCATAATTTTAGGAAAATAGGGTATCGAAAATCCTTTTGCGCGGAAGGCGAAGGGGCCGTTTGGGCTTAGGCCGGGTCTCAAGATACCGCAGTAGTTCTCCTGCCGTGTGCTTGCGATGCCGTACGGAAAGCTCCAGTTGCTGGTCATCGCCGATGTCGATGACAACGTACTGGATACGGCCGCTGGTCAGCTGCCCCTTGAGCGCCTTGAAGTTCCTGAGCAGTTCCCGAGTTTTGACAGATTTAATCATGTCTCCAGTGTATCTTTTTGTCAGACATTTGTCAAACATTTTGCCCATGAACCCCCGCACGAATACTCATTTCCAAGCCTTCTCTATCCCTTGCATAATCGCTACAGTAAGACGTCCATGGCCATCTTCGACATCCTTAACAAGCTCCTCGGCGATCCCAATGAAAAAGAGCTCAAACGGCTTCGTCCGCTCGTACCCCAGGTGCGAGAGTTTGAGCAGCGACCGGAGATTCGGGCACTGACGCGAGAGGACTTGCCCAGGAAGACGGCGGAGATGAAGGCGCGGGTGCAGAAGGAGGTCGATGCCGGAAAAAAGCCTGAGGACGTGCTCAACGATATCCTCCCCGAGGCGTTCGCCGTGGTGCTCCGCGCATGCGAGCTGATCCAGGGCGACAAGGTGCAGATGGGGAAGCAGGAGTTTACATGGGACATGAAGCCATTCGATGTGCAGATCATCGGAGGTGCCTCGCTCCACCGTGGGAACATCGCCGAGATGCGGACGGGTGAGGGAAAGACGCTCGTGTGTACGCTCCCTGTCTATCTGAATGCGCTGCTCTGCAAAGGCGTGCACGTGGTCACGGTCAACGACTACCTCGCGCGCCGCGATGCCACGTGGATGGGCCTCCTCTATACCGCGCTCGGCCTCACGGTCGGCGTGATCGTCCATGGATTGCCCAACCCCGGCCGCCGCTCCGCCTACGACTCTGACGTCACGTATGGCACCAACAGCGAATTTGGCTTCGACTACCTGCGCGACAACATGGCGACTTCCCTGGAGCGCCAGGTCCAGCGTGGCCTGCACTACGCGATCGTCGACGAAGTGGACTCGATCCTCATCGACGAGGCGCGTACGCCGCTGATCATCAGCCAGCCCGCGGAGGAATCGACCACCAAGTACGTCCAGTATGCGCAGCTTGTCTCGCAGCTGAAGGAAACCGAGCACTACACCAAGGACGAGAAGCAGCGCGCCGTGGTCCTGACCGAAGAAGGCATCCGGAAGATGGAGCAGTTGCTCGGCATTGAGAACATCTACACCGAGCGTGGCTTCCAAGAGGTGCACCACATTGAGCAGGCGCTCAAAGCGCACGGAATTTTTGCGCGGGACGTCGACTACGTGATCAAAGACGGTGAAGTGATCATCGTCGACGAGTTTACCGGCCGTCTGATGCCCGGTCGCCGCTACAGCCACGGTCTGCACCAGGCCATCGAAGCCAAGGAGGGCGTCACCGTGCAGCGCGAGAGCAAGACGCTGGCCACCATCACGTTCCAGAACTACTTCCGCCTGTTCACCAAGCTTGCCGGCATGACGGGTACGGCGAAGACCGAAGAAGAAGAATTCGAATCGATTTATCGTCTTAGGGTCATCACCATCCCCACGCACCGCAGCACCGTGCGCGACGACAAGGCCGATGCGGTCTATCGCACGGTCAGCGCCAAGTTCAAGGCCGTTGCGGCGCTCGCCAAGGAGAAGTACGCGACGGGCCAGCCGGTGCTGATCGGTACGACCTCCGTCGAGAAGTCGGAAGCGATGAGTCTCTTGCTCGAAAAGGAAGGCGTGCCCCACCAGGTCCTCAACGCCAAACAGCACGAAAAGGAAGCCGAAATCGTCGCGAACGCAGGCCAGGCCAAGAGCATCACGATCGCCACGAACATGGCCGGACGCGGCACCGATATCAAGCTTGGCGCAGGTGTGAAAGAGCTTGGCGGTCTCGCGATCTTCGGCACCGAACGCCACGAGGCGCGGCGCATCGATAACCAGCTGCGCGGACGTGCGGGACGCCAGGGCGACCCCGGCGAGAGCAGGTTCTTCGTCTCCATGGAGGACGACCTCATGCGCCTCTTCGGTGGCGACCGGCTCAAGTCCATGATGGAACGGCTCAAGGTCCCCGATGATGTGCCGCTGGAGAACGGCATGGTCAGCCGCAGCATCGAGAGTGCGCAGAAGAAGGTGGAAGGCCGCAACTTTGATATCCGCCGCCATGTGCTGCAGTACGACGACGTGATGAACACGCACCGCGAGATCATCTATAAGAGGAGGCAGAAAATTTTAGAAAAGATTGTAGACAATACCCCCTCCCCCGGCCCCTCCCCCACGCTTCGCGAGGGAGAGGGGGGCGATTGGCCCCTGCATGAAGAAGTCCTTGCAGCCATGCGTCGCGAGGCTCACGGCATCGTCGACATGCACGCGCGGACAGACGATCCCGAGGAATGGGATGCCAAAATGATGTCCGAGATGATCGGCGCGATGCACAGCGAGTTCCAGAAGGAATTCACGCTCAAGCGGATCCAGGCGTTCACCGACCGCGAAGTGCTCAAAGACGAACTCACGATGCTCATCCATCGCTTTTACAAACAGAAATGTGATGGTGTAGCGCAGCATGCTGCGCCACTCGTCGGGCGAGCGGAGAGCGTTGTGACGCTGCGCTCCATCGACGCGCACTGGATGGATCATATCGACGACATGTCGCACCTGCGCGAGCAGGTGGCGTTCTCCGGCTACGCGCAGCGCGACCCGCGCATCGAATACCAGGACCAGGGCTTCCGCCGTTTCCAGACATTGATCGCGACGATCGATTCCACCATCGTCCGCACGCTCCTCCAGTCCGACTTCGCGCTCTTTGCGCCGCAGAAGATGGTCGAATTTGACGAAGAGGACCGTGGTGCGCTCACGACGAACCTGGACGAGATCGAAGGCTCACTCACCGGTGGGGGAGGGGGCACCACCCTCGAGCTGTCCCCCAATGACCCGGATGTCCCGTTCGCCATGCAAATGCCCCATTCCAGTCAGGCTTCCGGTCTTCCGGTACAGGGCAGGCCCGGCTCTGCCCGTCCTCAGCAGCGCTCAACCCAGGAGATCGGGCGCAACGATCCCTGCCCCTGTGGCAGTGGGAAGAAGTACAAGAAATGTCATGGGAAAAATGCGTGAGGAATTTTTCCTTACGCCGCAAATATCTCCACTCCTGCCTCTTTTGCAGCTGCGCGCAATTTTTTATCGAGTGTCGCAAGTGGCAATCCGCGCCGTATGGCCAATTCCAGATACGCAGCGTCGTAGGCGGTGAGCCCGTACTTCCGAGCAATAGGGAGGATGGAATCGAATGTCCATGGATCACTGCGGTCGTCCGTGCGTATTGGAAGGTTTTCCAGATACCATGTCCAATTGGCGGTATCGGCTTGCTCAGAGCGCCCTTTCCTCTCGCCCGTCAGCAGACAGCTCATCACTTCGATTCGCCAGAGCACGGGAACGGTTGCCTCACAGCTGAGCAATGCTCCGGCCACGCGAAGAGAGTACGTGTCCTGCTCATCTCGAAAGCACCACGCAAGAGCCACCGAGGCGTCCAGCACGAAGCCCTTTCTTTCACGTTGCCTGCGCTTGATTTGTTTGCCCATACGAAGTGAGTGAGTCAAAAGCGTCGGCCCTCTTCAATCATCTCCTTGATTGTCATGGAGCCCGTCGTTCTGTTTTGGCTGTCACGATAGGCAAGCATCCTCTGAACCACGCTCGCGGTGTCCGCCTTGGCAGTCTTGTGAGGCGGAGCGATACGGCCCTTAATTTTGCCATTTTTTGTCACTTCAAATTCTTCGCCAAGAGCAGCCTTTTCCATCAGCTCCGAGAAATGGGTTTTCGCATAGTAGATTCCAACAGTAGTAGGCATAGGAGATGGGGGATAAAAACTAGTCTACAAACTAGTCTATATGAAATCTGTATGCGAGTCAATGCGTACGATGGAAATCGACGCAATCAGGCAAAACAGAGTATTCTAGCCTCTCCACTTCCGATCTCCTTGAACTCACCCTCAGCAATCCTCGGCCACCGCGCGCAGTTTGCTGCGTTGCGACAAGATCTTGAGCAGGACAACGTCACGCACGCGTACATCTTCTCGGGTGCGCCGCACCTGGGGAAATTCACCGTTGCGCAGTGGTTCGGGCGGCAGTTGCTCTGCCATGGCCGGAGTGATGCGGAGTGCAGGGCGATCGGCGAGCAGGTCGACCGGCTCCTCCATCCGGATTTTCTCGTGATTGATCAGCTCTGGATCGAGGACGTGTGCGAAGACTTCTCCGTGATCGCACGGTCATCGAATATTCCACAGCAGCATCGCAGTAAGGATTCGCCGGCCAAGACCGACACCATCAGTATCGATGACATCCGCGCAGTGCAGGAGCGTCTGCATGAAGTAGGGGACGGCAAATTCCGCGTCTGCATCATCCGCTCCGTCGAACGCATGCAGACAGCTGCGGTGAGCTCTCTGCTCAAGATCCTCGAAGAGCCGCCGGAGGGAGTGGTCTTTCTCCTTACGACGCAAAATCTTGCGTCGCTCCTGCCAACACTTGTCTCCCGAGCGCGGACGCTCCGCTTCACACGCCTCACCGATGCCGACCTGGAGCCTGCACTCGCAGGCGCAACCGATGAGGAGCGGCAGTTTCTCCTTCGCATCGCCCAGGGCGCTCCGGGCGTGGTCCGGCGCCTGCGCGACAACCCCGATCTCCTCCGCGCCGAGCGCCAGGCGTACTCCAGCGCTCTCGCGTTCTGGCACAGCCGATCGCCCGTCGAACGTTTGCAACTCCTAGCGCCCCTCCATGAACGTTCGGACGCGGCCACGCAGTTTCTGCTCCACCTCTCGCTCGCATTCCGCGAAGAACACGACGAACTCCCGCCGTCGAACGTGGCGCACCTTATGGATCTGTGCCGGAACCTAGAGACGAATGTGAACAGGCAATTGCTGACCCAGGAGTTTGTGTTGGCGCTGTCGGACTGATGATCAAGACTCCAGGATCCAGGATCCAAAAACCAAGTAAGGGCAGGAAGAGGTAGAGAGACAGGTTGAGCCTTCCCTTTGGCTTTTCCATTTACTTGGCATTTGGAGCCTGGAATTTGGCTCCTGTAAGCCTCTATTGCCATTTTCCATGCCGCTTGCTATTCTCATTTGTCCGTTCTAAATCTCACTGTGCTCTACGTCCTCGTCCTCTCCGGCTCACTTTTGGGAATTCTCCTGCTGTTTGGATTCAGGGTCTTGCTCCGTAACCGTGCGGTGCGTCGTTTTGTGCGGTCGGTGAAGCAGCGCTTCCATCTGGCAGAGGAGCGCGGCGTGCTGATGGTGGAGGAACGGGTGGTGTTGCGTTCGCGGAAATCTCCCCGCACGTCTGCGATTGAACTCCAACAAGTCCGCTCATTGATCCGCCACGCGGAGAAGGCGATCGCACAGGAGAAGATGGAGGAAGCTGAGCGGCTCTTTATTCAGGCACTCACCGTGCAGCCGCATGCCTTCGACGTGCAGGCGATGCTTGCGAAGCTCTACCTGACCACCGCGCGCGAGAACAAGGCGGAGGCGATGTACCGCGAACTCCTCCAGAACCGCGACGATGTGTCGTTTCACAGCAACCTCGGGCTCGCATACTACCGACAGGCCAAATATGTGGATGCGTGCCATGCGTACCAGGAGGCGCTCAACCGTGATCCCCAGACGCCCGAACGGTCCGCCGCCCTTGGCCGCGCGTGCATTGCCGCACATCGGTACGAAGAGGCCGCGCCGCTGCTCGAGAAGGCTTCCCAGCGCCTTGCCCGCAGCACCGAACTGCTGCACCTCCTTGCGGAGTGCTATCTCCAGTTAGGTGCGGTCGATAAGGCGGAGGAGACGTACCGGAGGATCAACAAAATCGAGCCGTATGATGAGGAAGTAAAAGCGAAGCTCTTGAGTTTGGCGAGGGTCTAAGCAGCAGCCCTTTGTGGCCGCGGCCGGGAACGGCCGCTGCTAATTTCTTTCAATACTCAATAACTTCAATCGTCACATCTCCCTGCACCTGACTCTGACAACTGAGCCGATCGGGATCCTCCGTGATACCCATATTCTCCTCGCGGTCATTCCGTGGACTCAGATTCTCCATACCCTGCTTCACCTTGCACATGCAGGTGGTGCAGAAGCCGTTGCCGCCGCAGGCGTGCTCCATCGGGATGCCGGAGTCGAGTGCGATCTGGAGGATCGCCTGGCCCGTCTCGGCCTCGACGGTCTTGATCTGGCCGTTGTAGTGGAAGGTGACTTTCGGCATAGGGAGGGCAATAGAGTAGCAGAAGCCAATGTCATGGTGAGCGGAACGAACCATAGACATTGGCGTGTCGTCTTTCGCTCCCTGCCTGCCGGCAGGCAGGCGCTCAGGATGACACTCTGGTCAATTATTCTGTTATCCTATGTTCTCCCATGCAACCTCTCCTTCTCTCAATCACCAGCCTTCATCTTTCCGTCGAAGGGAAAGAGGTCGTCAAAGGCATCGATCTGAAGGTGCGTGCTGGCGAGATTCACGCGATCATGGGGCCCAATGGGTCGGGCAAGTCCACGCTGGTGAACACGCTGATGGGGCACCCCAAGTTCACGGTCAATTCTGGGAGTGCGGAATTCCTCGGCAAAGACCTGTTGTCGCTCTTGCCGTCCGACCGCGCGCAGGCCGGGCTTTTCCTCGCATTTCAGTATCCCAAGGAAATCGCCGGCGTGACACTGCGCAGTTTCCTCTTCGCCGCGTACAAGGCGCAATCGGTAGGGACAGTTCGCGAACCGCCCCTACCGAAAATTATTTCTCCGATCAAATTCAAAAAGCATCTCGAGGACAAAATGAAAGACCTCCACATGGACACGGCGTTCGCCGAGCGGTTCCTCAACAAAGGATTCTCCGGTGGTGAAAAGAAGAAGGCCGAGATTCTTCAGATGTCCATCCTCAAGCCAAAACTTGCTCTTCTGGATGAGACAGATTCGGGTTTGGATATTGATGCGCTCAAAGTGGTCGCGGAGGGTGTGAATGCAATGAGGTCACCAACGTTCTCCGCTGTGCTCGTCACCCACTACGCGCGGCTTCTCGACTATGTGAAGCCTGACCATGTGCACGTGATGGTGGATGGGAAGATTGTGGAAAGTGGAGGGATGGAATTGGCACAGGAACTCGAGAGAGGGGGATACAAGAAGTATGGCGTGAAGGAGTAATTCATTTCCCGTCTTCTATGGATATCTACGCCTTCCTCGACTCGCACGGCATCAGTTACCAGCGCTTCGACCACGAAGCAGTGTTTACGTGCGAGCAGGCGAAGGAAATCCGGACCGAGCCAATGCCCGGCAAGGATACAAAGAACCTCTTTCTCCGCGACGAAAAAGGGAAGAGACACTTCCTGGTGACTGTCGGGCACGAGAAGCAGGTCGATATCAAGGCGCTCAAGAAAATTTTTGACGTTCACCCCCCTTCGTCCGCTGCGGCGGACTACGGAGGGGTAAAGAAACTCTCCTTCGCATCACCGGAGCGTCTCAAAACGTATCTTGGCGTTGATCCGGGATCCGTCACTCTTCTCGGTTTAGTGAATGATACTGACCACGCGGTCGAAGTCTTCATCGACGAGGCGATATGGAAAGCAGACGCCGTCTGCTGCCATCCGCTTGTCAATACTGCGACACTGGTGATTGCCCATGCTGGACTGGTGAAATTCCTTCAGGCAACAGGGCACGCAGCAACCGTCATCAACGTGCAGACTATCCAAATATGATCCGCACGCCTCCCAGATCCGAGTAATCAAACCGGTGTTCGCGATGAATGGATCCAATAAAAATTCGGTTTTTCTTCATATGGAACAGTTTGGACACTCGGTCGATCGTTCCCGGTCCGAAGGGCATATCGATTTCGCGCAATTCAATGGTCAAGTGCGGGTAAAAGCCCGCTTTCTTCAGGTGCGGCAGCGCGTTGCGAATGGCGTCAAATGCTTTCTGGTTTTTGGTGCCATCCACATTCTTACAGTGAAACAGCGTGATCTTCCGGCCGGTCTCGTTGCGGTTGATGTAATCGAGGATCGGTTGCAGACGACTGACCTTGTGAATGAATACGCCAAAATGTCGGTCGATAATGTGACGGAAGTCCTGTTCAAGACTCCGATGGAGTGTCGGGAGGAACCGTGTGATCCTCAAGAGAAAAATGAGCACGTAATCGAGGTAAATGACCGTCAGCACTATCGCAATAGTCGGGACAAAGTAGATGCAGAAGTACAGAAAATTTCGTGGGTCGATCTTGATGTTCCCGGCGATGCCGATGATTGTCGCGGTCATGGCAAGCACCACGAGCAGGACCGGTGCCCGATAGGTGCGCTTGAGGTCGGCACGGGAGTCTTTGAGGACCAGATTGCCGAACGCGAAGAGCGTCATCACGCCCAGGAAAGAGATGGTGTACACGCCGGCGAGTGAGAGCAGTTCGCCCTGTGTGACGACCAGGATGGAACTGCAGAGAAGAAAGAACAGGATGACGATCCTTGGGAACGTGCCACGCCGATTTTTCTTGCCAAAAAATGCTGGCAGACAGTTGTCGGCGCTCATGCGGTGGAGGAGCCCGCTCACGCCGATGTACGACGTGAGTACGGCTCCGGAGAGCACCAGGAATGCATCAATGGCCACCAGGTACTGGAGCGGCGTACCGCCGATTGCAAGCGCTGCATCCGCGAGGAGAAAATCCTTCGCCGACACAATGGCGTCATACGGCATGCTCTGCAGAACGATGAGTGCGATGAGAGGATTGAAGATGGCGACGCCGATCAACATGTTTCTGAGAGTTTTGCGGAATACACCTTTATCCTGTTCCTCCACAAAGTTTGCTGAACTCTCAAACCCCGAAACGCCCAAGAGTGATGCGGAGAATGCGAGAAAGAACATCGGCAGTAGTCCACTTTTCTGCACGGTCAACACTCCGGTCCGTGCAAAATTCTCCATAAAGTATGAGTGGCCGTTCAGCACGGCGTATAAGCCTACTCCCAGGAACAATATCAGCGTGACGATGTGAATGATAAAGATCCCAAGCGCGACGCGCGCAGAGTCTTTGACACCCGCGATCACGAGCACCGCAAAGAACAGGAGTACGCCAATCGTAACGGGGAGAATAGGAAGGCTGCGTCCGATACCGACGACATATGCACTCCCGTTCACCACCACGATATTCAGGTACTCCACACCGATTTTTGCCGAGATGACGGCTGTCGCGATGTACGAGAGCAAGGTCATCACCCCTGCCACTGCTGCGATGCTCTTCCAGGTGCCGTTGAGCAGGCAGTTGTATGCACCACCGTTGAGCGGCAGCGCTTCCACCACTTCGGTGTAGACCTTCTTGTAGAGGTACAGGACTCCACCAATCAAAAGCAGCACAAGCGGCGCGTAGACACCTGCAAAAATGATCGCGATGCCTGAGACGTACAGGGCAGAGCTCAGGATATCGTTGCCACAGATGGCTGTGGCGAACCACTGAGAGAGCTTTTGATGTGAGTGACGAGGCATAGGAGCTACAGATCAGAAGAGAAGGGAATCGACAGGAACGAAATAGTGTTGCTTCTCTGGCCAGAAATGTCACGCATGCGATGTGGGATGCGCCAGTGGACGGTCAGGCAAACTGTAGACAATGGTGTTCGATGGTTTATCGAGGATTTGCACTAGATAGTCGCACGGCGGAAGCCACTGACCCTTGGCGGGAATGACCCGAACATTGTGTGCCGAAACATCCCCCGCTGTTGCCATTGATTCGTGGACGTCCTTGAAAATCGCATGAATGAGTCTTCCTCCTGGAATAATGGTAGTAAGAATCTCACGATAGAATTCCACCTGCGCATCCTTAGGAAGCATCGGAACCGTCGTGAGTGCGATATCTATTGATTCTGGGGGAACAATTGTGGGCAACTCTGAGGAGAATTCTGCGTGCAACCTGAAGCGGCTGTCTTTCACAGTTTCTTTAAAAAATCTGGCGAACGGCTCGTGCGGCTCAAGGGCATCCCATTGTTGAAGGTGTGAAAAACGATGTGCGTGTTTTCCCAGGAGAATATCGCGCTCAAAAACTCCCGTTCCTGCTCCTACATTGAGAGCCCTTTTCGTCCCCTCCGGAAAATGTTTGAAAATCTGACTTCGTACCGCTTCGCAGGTTGGCCATATTGCTCCAACCCCACTGAAGCTCCATCGAAAGAAAATATCGCTGAAAAATGCTTGTAAGAAAAGACGGCGTTCTCGTCCACATTGCAGAACAGTAAGACCTGGAGCAAGGGTGGTAATCCCACTCTCGGGAGTATCGATAGCTGCATCGGGGGGAAGGTTCATCGGAAGGTGAGTATACCAGCCGCAGTCCGGAACATTTTTACGCCCTCATCTTGTAATGCCCCACCATCCACTGATCCACTTCTCGCATCGTGATCATCTCCTGCTCCATACGAATGTTCGTTGCCGGTATGGCCTTCGTGACTCTCTCTATGGAGCGGTTCTTCTTCTGTGCGGTTATAGGCATGGAAGGGGAGAAACGGAGATGAGCACATACAATACTCGATTTGAATGGTATGTCAAGTACTGATCACTGTAGCAGTCCTGCCTTTCTCTCATCTTCCAGCCAATGTTGAGGCTCATATATTCCAAGGGTATCCGGGCCACGGTAGATGGTGAGGACGTCCAGTCCGTCCACAGAAATCGCGTGGATCTTCCGGTCATCGGGCAGCGTGGGTGCGTAGTTGTTCCCCCGGAGATTGTCGAGAATATAGCTTGCCTGGTCTGGCGTGCTCCATTCGATGCGCGCCCATCCGTTCAGTGGCAACAGATCGGAGGCGATCCGGGCGATGCGTGCAGAAGGATAGACCTTGATGACGGGGGTACGGTCATGGTCGAGTATCCACTGCAGGCTCTCTCGTGCGCCGAGGTTCCAGTAGTCAAGGTCGAAGTTCCCGCGCACGAAGCGCGAGGGGATGCTGAAGTACATGTACTGGTAGGGATGACGTGTCACCATCCAGTAGCCGGTGAGTGTCAGACTGGTGGCGATGACTGCGGAAAGGATTTGCGCCCTCATGCGCGCGTTCCGGAGGTGCCACCTGTCGACCACTTCGAAGAGCCGCTCAATGCCCCGCATTCCAATCAGTAAGAACGCCGGGTAGATGAATAGCACGTGCCGCCATTCGTCGAAGATGCCGATGTGCAGCACGATCAATACGGCAGTAGGAAGGAAGAACCATACGAGCAATACCAGGTCAGTCTTCTCCTGCAGCGTACGGAGCGGTGCACGCACCAGGTCATGGGTCATCACGCAGCAGCCTGTGAGGAACGCTGCCGAATAGAGGAGGGGCGTGGTGATGGCCATCCACACTGGCAGGTAATGCCAAGGGTTTCCGCTGATCTGCCGGCCAAAGTAGAACCCTCCACCCGTGCGCGAGCCGCTGTTGAGCAGTGCCTCCAGGAACCGTGCCAATGGGTTCGCGTCCCACAGGACTGGCCAAATGGCGACAATCAGGACGCAGAGGAGGATGCCATAGATAGCTGCGTCTTTGATACCAGCTATCCGTGCGTTTCCCTTTCCATGGGGTATGGCGTCACATAGGAGAAAACTGACGGTGAGCAGCGGGATGATCAGCCCGAACATCCGCATGCTGATGAGCACCGCGCAACAGAGAGCGTGGAGGATCATGGTCACGACCGACCTGTGCCGCAGGAACAGGAGCATCGTCCAGACGGCAAACACAAAGAACACCATCGCCGGCATGTCCTTGGGGTTGTGGAAGGAGTGCGCGAAGATCCGCGGGCTCAGCATCAGGAACACCGACGCAAGCAGCGCAAACTTTTCGTTCCGAAGACACTGCCTTGCAATGGAGTAGAACGCCATTATCCCTACAAAGAAGAGCGTGAAATTCAGGAAGTGTCGTAGCAACCACAACATCCTCCCATCGGGGCCGCCGACCATCTGGTTTGCGGCGGCGAGGAACAGGTGCCACGCTGGGCCGTAGAACGTCCAATCAGGGAACGGCGGCACTGGTTGTCCCATGAACAGGTAGCCGTACGTGTGATAGCCGAACCACAGCCCCATCGGCTCGTCCGCGGAAATCCCGTAGTCCCGGAACGCCAGCATTCCCGCGACGAAGAATGCCGCAAATACAAGCAGCACAAGACGTCGATGAGTGAGGAAATGGAGGATGGAGGGAAGTGTAGCACGGTGGCGGGGTCATTTTCCGTTCGACCAGTGGTCGGTTGATGCGTGTTCCATACTCGGGCATATGATCGAAGGCGGACATTATAAACAAAACAGCGAACATAACCTTGTTGTTTTGTGTGCTGTTCCCCTCCCTAGGAACTCACGTTTCCCGCTATACTGACGCTTCCCCCTTGTCCTCCACCCCCATCTTCTCCGGCCTCAATCGTTCGACCTTCGACGAAGCCAACCCGTCTCCGTACACGGATGGCGTCAAAAAAGGCGTGAGCGAAGAACTCGTCCGCCGCATCAGCAAAGACAAGAACGAGCCAGAGTGGATGCTCGAACATCGATTGCTCTCCCTCAAGATCTTCAAAGAGAAGCCGATGCCCACATGGGGCGCAGACCTGAGCAAGCTCGATCTCGACGACATCATCTACTACGCAAGCGCGGGAGCGGGCAATAGCGAGACGTGGGCGGAAGTTCCGGAAGACATTCGCAAGGTTTACGATCGGCTCGGTATTCCCGAGGCAGAAAGGACGATGCTCGCGGGCGTCGGTGCGCAGTACGAGAGCGAGATGATTTACCACAACCTCAAGAAGGAATGGGAAGACCTTGGCGTCATCTTCTTGGATATGGATGATGCCGTGCACTCGCACTCCGAACTCGTGCAGAAATATTTCATGAAATGTGTGCCGCCGACGGATCATAAATTCGCGGCGCTGCATGGGGCTGTGTGGAGCGGGGGAACGTTCCTCTACGTTCCCAAAGGCGTGAAAGTCCGTGATCCGCTGCAGGCGTATTTCCGCATGAATGCCAAGAACATGGGGCAGTTTGAGCACACGCTGATTATCGTCGAAGACGAAGCGGACGTGCATTACATCGAAGGCTGCAGTGCTCCCAAGTATGGGTCACAAGCTCTGCATGCAGGTCTCGTCGAGATCTTCGTGAAACCCGGTGCCAAGGCACGCTATAGCTCCGTGGAGAACTGGAGCCGCGATACGTATAACCTCAACACCAAGCGTGCCATCGTCGAAAAGGATGCGACGATGGAATGGATCGGTGGGAACATGGGCAGCGGCGTCACGATGCTCTATCCGTGTTCGGTCCTGGTGGGCGAAGGCGCGCGGTGCGACCACATGGCCATCGCGTTTGCCAATGCGGGGCAGTGGCAGGACACGGGTGCCAAAGTCTTCCATATGGCCCCGCACACGAGCTCCAAGGTCATCTCAAAATCGGTCAGCAAGGGGGGTGGCACCGCCATCTACCGCGGGCAGCTGAAGATTGCGCCCCACGCGCATGACTGCACTGCCAACGTGGAATGCGATGCCCTGCTCCTCGACGAGATCAGCCGCACCGACACCATTCCCGACATCCAGATCCGCAACAACGATGTGACCATCGCGCACGAAGCGACCGTCGGAAAACTCTCTGAAGAAGATCTCTTCTACCTCCAGAGCCGCGGCATTGCGCTGGAAGAAGCGCGCGCCATGATCGTCAACGGATTCATCGAACCGATCGTCAGGTTACTTCCGCTGGAATATGCGGTCGAAATGAACAGGCTGATTGAGATGGAGATGGAGGGGAGTGTGGGCTAGGCTGACGGCTCATCATTCTTCTTATCCGGCTTTTTCTTGCCGTAATGGGCTTCGCCTTTTGCTCTCTCATTCTCTTTTAATGTATCGCGCAGTCGCAGTTCACCATCGATATCCGTTGAAGAAGGAGCGGGCAGTGTCTCAGGTTCTTCCGGTGGGGCCGCAGGTTCTGGCTGCGTGGGCGTCTCCGCAGGCTTCTTCACTACCTCCTTTTCCTTTTTCTTCGTCTTCGTTTCCTGGGAAGGCGGCGGCGGATTCCCCGGTGGACTTGCCCCATGAATCGGCGGAATTTCCATTGAACCCATATAGCCACAGTTTCCTCTTTCGATTGGATTTGGCAATTCCAAGAAAAAAGCCCCGACGTTGGGGCTTTTTAATATCGAATTATGCTTAGTCCGTCAGCATATCCAGCAGAGCCCTTGCGTCCGGGTCGGCCTGAATATCCTTTGCAGGCGTGATTTCCTTTTTCGGAACGAGATTCTTAGGATCGATAGGTTCCATCGTTTCCATAGTGATTCGGGGGAACGAAATAAAACTGACCTCAGCCTACTCCCCGGCAGCCCCTCTGCAAGCAAAGTGCATGGAATCCGATTTTTGGCTTAAACATGCTATCCTTAGGGCATGAAGACCAGGGAAATCCGTATTCCGGCCGGTGAACATACTCCTGATCCGGTTCATATCCGTTGGGAATTTCCTGACTGTGGCGCGGAGACAAAACTCTCTCTGCATGTCGGATCGGGGGCCAGGGTGATGGTGATTGAGGAGCTGGCGACGGGCTCGGGTCCGGGCTCGGAGTGGTCGCATGCTGTCGAAGTGCATTTGGAAGAAGGTGCCGACGTGGAATTCGTCAGTGAGCAGATCGCTGACGCATCGGTTCATCTCACACTCAGTCAACGGAGTCATCTCGGTGACAACGCAAAGATCAGTTGGCGGAATGTGACGCTGGGAGGGAAAAACGTTGAGCATGAACTTACGTCAGAACTCACAGGAGCGGATGCAGTGAGCACGATCGATTGGATGTTCTATGCGAAGAATGAGGAGAAGTATCAACTCAATGCAAGAAACATCTTCACCGGTCGTCACGGATCCGGAGAGATCACGATGAAGGGCGTGGCGGAGGGAAAAGGACACGTACAGTGCAACGGCAAGATCGAGATCGGTGTGGGAGGAGGGGAGACAGACACCTACCTCACGCAGGACGTTCTCATGCTCGACAAGACCGCCAAGGTCGATGCCATCCCAGGTCTCGAGATTAAAACCAACGACGTCAAAGCCAGCCACTCGGCGACCGTCAGTCGGGTCACCGAGGAAGATCTGTTCTACTTCGCCGCCCGCGGGATCATCGAAAAAGAGGCACGGAGAATGTTCGTGGAGGGGTTCCTGGGGGAGATGGTCGGCAAGATCGGGAGCCAGACGGCGCGGGAGGAGATTTTGGCTTCGGTGGAAGGAAAATATGGAATCTAAAGAGCGGAAATTTGCATTTCTTCTGCGATTGCTTACTATGCGATCTCGTTTTCTTTTCGCTATCTATGTCTCCCTCCAATCTGCCTAATTCTCGTGAGTATCTGCTTACACAAGGTGCAGTAGCAGCCCATGAGCGTGATTTACAGGCCAATCAGCAATTCGAACAGCGCGTTGCGGAGGCGCGCGAGCGATACGGAAACGTGTTCGAGTATCTTCATGAAGGAAAGAAGCACGTCGCACCGAGGCAGAATTGTGACGTTGAATACGCACGATCATAAAAAACAGTCACTCGTTCGCATTTGCTGCATGAGGATCGCCCTCAATCAAATCACATATGCCTTGCATGATGACGTGTCCGGCATTCGGAGCACCTCAGGATGACATACGTTCAATTCACCTCATCGTGTAGTAGAGAAAGCTTACTTCAGGCTCCAAACCGCTGAGTCCCTCGCGATGAGGGAAGCAGGGGATTGGAGGTAACCCCTGATCAATGCAAATACATGATGACCGACGGTTACGGGTCAGAGCATGCAGGTTAAGCCGTTGGGCGCGAGCCGAAGCCCGTCCCTATTGCTAACTCCCTGGTAAGGAGATGTTCCATGCGCAGGTTCTCCTACACATACCTTGTTACGACTTACTCCCAGTCAACAGTGTCACCGTGGTACCTCCTCTTGCGAGTAAAGGTCCTTCGGGTGCCCCTGTCTCCCATGAGTTGACGGGCGGTGAGTACAAGACCCAGGAACATATTCACCGTAGTATCGCTGACCTACGGTTACTAGCGATTCCAACTTCATGCCGGCGAGTTGCAGCCGGCAATCCGAACTGAGAACGGTTTTGGTGGGATTGGCTCCCCCTTGCGGGTTCGCTGCCCTCTGTACCGTCCATTGTAACATGGGTGTAGCCCCAGACATAAAGGACACGCTGATCTGACGTCATCCCCACCTTCCTCCGCCTTGGAGGCGGCAGTCTCCCCTGAAAAAGCAACAGAGGATGAGGGTTGCGCTCGTTCGCTGACTGAACAGTACACCTCAAGGCACGAGCTGACGACGACCGTGCA
>SICS01000040.1 GCA_009691305.1 Candidatus Peribacteria bacterium
GTGGTGGTGGCACATCGGTTCCGCGTGGCGGTTCCACACCGGGTGGTGGTGGCACATCGGTTCCGCGTGGCGGTTCCACGCCGGGTGGTGGTGGCACATCGGTTCCGCGTGGCGGTTCCACACCGGGTGGTGGTGGTGGTGGTGGTGGTGGTGGTGGTGGTGGTGGTGGTGGTGGTGGTGGTGGTGGTGGTGGTGGTGGTGGTGGCACAAGTTCCGTCAGGGGGGGGACCAGCTCCGGGCGCTTCAGCAGCGGAGTCAATCCTTCCTCCTCGCCCGTCAGCTCTGTCCGTGTCAGCAGCATCCCATCCTCCGGTTCCTCCCGGTCCGGCAGCGTGCCCTCGTCCGGCTCATCGCGCTCGGGCAGCTCGTCCTCCCACTTTGACGGAAGCTTCCCTTCTTCTAGCAGTAGCCAACGTGGTTCGTCCTCCTCGGCGAAGTTCTGCCCGGTCAACACGACATGTAACGTCAACGTGGTCGGCAACAAGTGTGAGCATTTGATCCTGGAATGCCCGGCCGGATCCGCGATCCGCTGTAGCAACACCTGCGGGATCGATGGTTGCGGCGGCCAGTGCTGCGATTGCCTGCCCGTGAGCAGCAGCTCGAGTACCTTCAGTTCCCAGCGCTCCAGCATCATCAGTTCCCAGCGCTCCAGCATCATCAGTTCCAGCAACAGCTCGTTCCAGAACTGCCGCCCCGGCTACCTGTGCATGATTCGCCTCCAGAACGACAACATCTGTCAGCGTCTTTCCATCGATTGTCCAAACGGAGAATCGCCGCGCTGCACAGATGTCTGCGGCGTCTCGGGCTGCAGTGGCCAGTGCTGCGTGTGCACGGGCAGCAGTTCCTCGCGCTATTCCAGTTACGCATCGTACTCGAGCTATCCGTCCTACAGTTCCGCGCGCTATTCCAGCGTCTCATATAGCTCCGTCCGCAATTCAAGCAGTTCCAGCTTCCAGTACTGCCGTAACGGTTACTCCTGCACGGCGGACGTGCAGGGTGGCAGCTGCGCTCGCATCACCGTCAACTGTCCCACGGGTATGCGGTCGCAGTGCAGCGACGCGTGCGGCGTCTCGGGCTGCGGCGGCCAGTGCTGCGTGTGCGTTGGCGGCTCATCATCCCTGCGCTTCAGCTCCGTCGCCTTCTCCAGCGGCCAGCGCGTGTTCTCGCGCTCGTCCAGCCAGATGCCCTTCTGCGTCCAGTATCCCGAGCAGTGCCCCGACAAGTGCCCCAATGGCGTCTGCAGTAACCTGGAGAACGGCCAGTTCTGCACCGGCTCCACGCAGTGCAGCAGCAGCCTCTGCCGTAACGGCGTGTGCGTCGCTTGTAACCTTCCGACGGAGTGTGCGCCTGGCCAGGTCTGCTTCGAACGAAGCTGCGTGACACCCCAGTCCGTCCAGGAGAGTACGCCGGCAATCAGCGGCGCCTGCGGCAACGGCGTTGTGGATGCTGACGAGGAATGCGACCGCGGCGTGGACAACAGCGACATCCTGGCCGATGCCTGTCGAACCGACTGTCGCAACGCCTTCTGCGGCGATGGCATCGCCGACCGCAACGAGCAGTGCGATGACGGCAACACCGTGAGCGGCGACGGCTGCGACCGCCTCTGTCGCATCGAAGTGCAGGACTTCTCCCAGCTGCCGAACCCGTCGGACTCCGCAAATGTCATCACCACGGGCCGCCCGCCGGCAGGCAAAACCGGCCCGGCAGCAATCGCCATCATGGCCGCTGGAGGTGCGGCGGGATGGGCGATGATCGGCCGGCGAAAGAGGAAATCCTGATCATGGTTGGAGGGGCACGGCACCTGTGGTGAGCGTAACCGAACCATGCCGTCTCCTTCCATCACCACAGCGTGGTCATTCCATTCCTGGAGATGAGGATCGATCGTGTGTCGACCTTCCCCGTTACCACATTGATGCGCTTGCTGGTGACGAAGAGTGGCGTGTCCGAGACGTTTTGGATGCGCAGTGGCGGCGCCTCCTCCACGCGCAAGGAGAGGGTCACGCCCGGTGGCAGCAACCATCGGGTCCGGTCAGCGCCTGACAGCTGCATCACGATCCGGCCGAGCGGGGCGCCCCGCACTTCGCGCCGCTGCCAGGAAGAGGGGAGCGTGATCGCACCGGTCTCTGTCCCCTGTGTCTGGATTTCCACTATGCCGTCGCGTTTGCCGGTGCTCTGGCGAATTGCAAAGGATAGTTGACCTTTGTGCTGCACGGTCAGCTCCACGGGTACGACCGCGATCTGCGAGCGAAGGGCATCGTATTTTCCGCTTCGCAAAAGCACAATCACGACTACCAGTGCGGAGAGTGGCAGTACGAATGCGAAGGGTTTTCCTTGACGTTTCTTCATGTGCTGATGGTATCGGACAAAATATGCAACAAAACATTCTTTTTTCCAGGTGTTCATGGTACAATAGAACTGATGGAAATGGACCCCCACACCTTCCAGAGGATTATCCGTCGCATCGAACAGCAGATGCGATGCCCCCAGTGCGGCAAGAATGTTCCGGTCGAGTTTCCATCCGTTCGCATGGCTGCGGAGGATTTTCTTTTGCTGCAGCTCAAATGTGATACGTGCGATGCCTACATTGTGTTGCACGCTTCCATGCAAGGTGCGCAGGTTGTCAAATCTGGCCAGGACGGCCGAGCTCTCATCAATGCTTCCTCCGGATTGCAATTAAAGGATGAAGAGCTCATCCAGCTCCGCAAGGGCCTGGAGACGAGCGGGGGGTCATTTGAGAAATTGTTTGGGGATGTGAGTGATGCGGACACCCGCCTCGCCTGATGAGAAGCATCCTGATCCTTGGATTCTCACTCATGCTTTCGGGATGCAGCTTTCCGGGAAATATCGTTAGTAATGTCCGCTATTTCCTCCACTCCGCCAGCGGCAACATCCATACGATCACCGACCACACTGCTGCGACGATTGAGCTCGGCAAGATGGCGACCGACAAAGCTTTGAAGCTCGCGGAGGATGCAAAGAGGAGGGCAGGGGATATAGAGGAGGGAATGAAGAAGATTCAAGAGGGGAAGGAGCAGGTGAAAAGTGCCGTTTCGCCTTAAAAACAAACAAACACACTTACATTGGAGGATGCGCGCTCCACGGGGGGTGAAGGGGCGAGAGGAGTGGGAAATTGGAGCGCGCCGCACTTTCTTTTTCGGCATTTTCTTTGTTGCGAGACAAAGAAAATGCCATTACCATGGCTCTACATCTCCGAAGTTCCCCTCGCGATGAAGACGATCGCACCGGGGGAGCTGCGGAATTTCGTGCGTGCATTTCCTTAATTGCGGCCAGAAAGGCCGCGCTAACCCCCATCGTTATGGCATTCCCTCACCAGCAGAAGTCCGCCGCCACCGACTCGTTCGATGCGGTCGCCCTCAGCATCGCCAGCCCCGAAGACATGCTTGGGTGGTCCCGAGGGGAAGTCACCAAGGCTGAGACGGTCAACTACCGCACCCAACGTGCAGAGCCCGATGGTCTCTTCTGTGAGCGTATTTTCGGCCCCACGAAGAACTTCCAGTGTTTCTGTGGCAAGTACAAAGGAGTGCGTTACGCCGGTGTCGTTTGCGAAAAGTGTGGTGTGGAAGTGACGCGCAGCATCGTCCGCCGCGAGCGAATGGGTCACATCAACCTCGCCGTGCCGGTCACGCATATCTGGTTCCTCCGCTCTTCGCCGTCCCGCATCGGATTGCTCCTCGACTTGCCGATCAAGACGCTCGAACAGATCGTCTACTTTGCTGCGTACATCGTTATCCAGGTCGACGACGCGTCGAAAGGGGAGGCGGAGAAGGAGATCACCAGTTCCATGGACGCCCGCAAGAACCAGATCAAGCGCGAATACGAGGACGAGCGTACGCGTATGAAGGAGGCCACGGCCACGCGCGCCCAGCTGGACGCACTCGACGCCGAAGTCGCCGATAAGCTCGAATCCCTCAAGCAGAACCACAAAGACGCCCTCGACGACCTGAAGAACCTGCATGTGGGCGCGGTGCTCAGCGAACTGAAGTTCCGCGAAATGAACATGAAGTTCGGGCACGTCTTCCGTGCCGGCACCGGCGCCGAGAGCATCCGCGAGATCATCGGCATGGTCGACCTTGCCACCATGCTCATCGACCTGCAGAAAGAGCGCGAGCAATCCAGCGGCCAGAAGCTGAAGAAGGTGATGAAACGCATCAAGCTGTGCAGCTCGCTGCAGCAGTCCGCCATCAAACCCGAGTGGACGATCCTCATGCGCCTTCCCGTGATCCCGCCCGACCTTCGCCCGATGGTGCAGCTCGATGGGGGACGCTTCGCAGCATCTGATCTCAACGACCTCTACCGTCGCGTGATTAACCGCAACAACCGTCTCAAGAAACTGATGAGTATTGGTGCGCCGGAAGTCATCTGCCGCAACGAGAAACGCATGTTGCAGGAAGCCGTCGACACGTTGCTCAATAACAGCGCCCGCGCAGGCAAGACCCTGTTTACCGCAGGGGATCGCCGAAAACTGCGCTCGCTTTCCGACATGTTGAAGGGCAAGCAGGGACGTTTCCGTCAGAACCTGCTTGGCAAACGCGTCGACTACTCCGGACGCTCGGTCATCGTCGTCGGCCCGCACCTCCACCTTGACCAGTGCGGTCTCCCGAAGGAAATGGCGATGAAACTCTTCAAGCCGTTCGTGATCGGCCGCATCATCCGCGATGAACTCGCACACAACGTGAAAGCCGCAGAGCGCCTCGTCCAGGATTCCGGCAAGGAAGTCTGGGATATCCTCGAAGACGTCATCAAGGACAAGTACGTGCTGCTCAACCGTGCGCCGACGCTCCACCGCCTTGGCATCCAGGCGTTCAAGCCGCAGCTCGTTGAAGGCCTGGCGATCCAGCTCCACCCGCTCGTGTGTGCCGCCTTCAACGCCGACTTCGACGGCGACCAGATGGCCGTGCACGTGCCGCTCTCCACAAAAGCGCAGGAGGAAGCCAAATCTCTGATGGCTTCGGTCAACAACGTCCTCAAGCCCTCCGCCGGAGAACCGATCATCAACCCGATCCAGGACATGGTGCTCGGCTGCTACTTCCTCACGCGCATCCATGACGGACGCAAGGGCCACGGCATGACGTTCAGCGGCGCGCAGGAAGCGTTCCTCGCGTTCGAACATGGCGTCGTTGATCTTCAGGCGAAGATCAGCGTCCGCATCGAGGATCAACAGCGCGGGTCTTCGGTCCGCGAGATAAAGATGGTCGAGACCTCCGTCGGCCGGCTGAAGTTCAACGAAGTCGTCCCGCCCGCGCTCGGCTATATCAACGACGCAATGAAGAAGAAAACTTTGAGCGACCTGATCTCCCGCTGTCTCGAGGAACTCGGGCGCGAAGAGACCGTCGCTCTTGCCGACCGCGTCAAGGACCTCGGCTTCTACTACGTCACTACCTCCGGCATCTCCATTTCCGCCTCCGACATCACCGTCCCGGTCGAGCGCGAGAAACTGCTCGAAGAGGCCAACGAGAAGATCCGGAAGATCAACAACTTCTACTGGAAGGGCCTCGTGACCGGCGATGAGCGCTACAGCCATGCCATCCGCATCTGGTCCGCCACCAAGAACGAGATCACCACCGCGATGATCAAGGCGTTCCTCAAGGAAGAGGAGAACGGCATCACGTACGTCATCGACTCCGGCGCCCGTGGAAACTGGGGCCAGATCACGCAGCTTGCCGGTATGAAGGGTCTCGTCGCCAACCCGTCCGGCCGCACCATCGAACTCCCGGTCCAGAGCAACCTGAAGGGGGGCTTCTCCGTCCTTGAGTACTTCATCGCCACGCACGGAGGACGCAAAGGGAAATCCGACACCGCGCTCAAGACCGCAGAAGCCGGCTACCTCACCCGCCGCCTTGTCGACGCCGTCCAGGACATCATCATCCGCGAGGAGGACTGCGGCGCCGAGATCGGCCACCGCGTCACCCGCGAGGAATCGGCGCAGATCGGCGAAAAGTTCTCCATCCGCCTCTTCGGCCGTTCGCTCGCCGAGGATCTGAAGTCCGGCAGCAAGACCATCGGCAAGAAGGACCAGGAAATCGACGGTCCGTTGCTCGACGTCATCGAGCAGGACAAGATCGACAACATCTCCGTGCGCTCCATCATGACCTGCCGCACCCGCGGCGGCATCTGCGTGAAGTGTTACGGACGCGACCTTAGCAACAACAAGACCGTCCAGATCGGTACGCCGGTCGGCATCATCGCCGCCCAGAGTATCGGCGAACCGGGCACCCAGCTCACGATGCGCACCTTCCACATGGGAGGTGTCGCCGAAGGCGCCGACATCACCCAGGGTCTCACGCGCGTCGAAGAACTCTTCGAGGCACGCTCGCCCCGTACGCCCGCTACACTCAGCGACATCGCCGGGCGCGTCAAAGTGAGCCACCAGGGCGGCAAGACGACGGTCCAGGTCGTCGCCGAAGAGCCAGGTGAAGACACCTACTACATCCCCTCCGGGTTCGAAGTCACGGTGAACAAGGACCAGGCCGTCGCCGAGCGCGCGGTGCTGGCGAAGTCCAAGTCCGATAAGAGCACGATCAAAGTCTCGATCTCCGGCAACATCAGCCATATCGAACGCGGCTTGCTCCGCATCCGCCACGACACGATCCAGGAGCGCAGCTACGAATTTGGCCCGCGCGAATCCCTGCTCGTGAAGACCGGCTCGCTCGTCGAGACCGGCGAAGCACTCAACGTCGGCCACTACAACCTCCAGGAACTCCTCGAGAAGAAGGGTGCCTACGCGGTGCAGAAGTACATCGTCCACGAGGTCCAGCACATCTACGCCTCGCAGGGTCAGACGATCAACGACAAGCACTTGGAAATCATCGTCAAGAAAATGTTCTCCAAGATCCGCATTGTCGACTCCGGCGACACCAAGTTCCTCCCGGGTGAAACGTCCGACATGGGCGAGATGCTCTACGAGAACGACCGCGTCCGCAAGATCAAGAAAGCCGACAAGGAAGCGACGTTCGAGCAGCTCCTGCTCGGCATCACGCGCGTCGCGCTGGCTACCGATTCGTGGCTGGCTGGAGCCTCCTTCCAGGAAACCATCCGTGTCCTCGTGGAGGCCGCCACTACGCGCCGCATCGACATGCTCCATGGTCTCAAAGAGAACGTCATCATCGGCCGCCTCATCCCGACCGGCGAGGTCTACCGGAAGCGGTACATTTCCGTAGCGAAAGCGATGGAGGAGGAGAATGAGGAAAGATGAAAGAGGGTTGGATGGCAGGATGGCTAAAGCCCTCTTACCATCTAACCATCCAACATTTGCCTTCCCTGAAGCCTTTACTCCCACTACCCGTCCCTCTACAATCGTCCCCCATGCCAACCATTAATCAATTGATTCGGCACCCTCGGCGCGACAAGCGCAAGAAGTCCAAAGCGCCCGCCCTCCAGATCGCCTGGAACGCGCTCAAGATGCGCGACGTCAAACTGCCGAAGGGCTCGCCTTTCAAGCGTGGCGTGTGCATCAAGGTCACCACCATGACGCCGAAGAAGCCGAACTCCGCTCTCCGCAAAATCGCCCGCGTGCGCCTCACCAATGGGTACGAAGTGAAGACATACATCCCCGGAGAAGGCCACAACCTCCAGGAACACTCCGTTGTCCTCGTCCGAGGTGGCCGCGTGAAAGACCTTCCGGGCGTTCGCTACCACATTGTCCGCGGAATCCTGGATACGGAAGGAGTTCGCGACCGCAAGCAAGGCCGTTCGCTGTACGGCGCGAAGAGACCGAAGAAATAATTTTTCATTTTTCACTATTCATTTTTCATTTCTCGTCATGTCCAAGCCCGTTAAGCAATACATCCCCATCGGCTCCGACCCCTTGATGGAGAAATTCATCAACTGCGTCATGAAGCAGGGCAAGAAGTCCATCGCGCGCGGCATCGTCGCCGATGCGTTTGAGATCATCAAGACCCGCACCAAGGATCCGCCATCAGAAGTTTTCAGCAAGGCGCTATTCAACGTCACTCCGCTCGTGGAAGTCCGCCCCAAGCGCATCGCCGGTTCGGTCTACCAAGTCCCTGTCGAAGTGAACCCCAAGCGCCAAATGGCCCTCTCGATCCGCTGGATCCTGGATGCTGCCCGTTCCCGCAAGGGCGTCCCT
>SICS01000007.1 GCA_009691305.1 Candidatus Peribacteria bacterium
GGAAAGACCACCACTGCCCTCCACATTCTCCTCCATCTCGAAGGCTCTTGGACGAAACGCCACAGCCATTCCAGACCGATGCTGCGGATGAAGGCCGGGGCACGCTTGCGGACGCCCGCGAGGAAGTCGAACGTGCCTCCCACGCCCATCGCGACCCGGACGGACGGCATTTTCGAAAGATGCTCGGCGATCCAGAGGTCCTGCTTGGGCGCGCCGAAGGCAACGAGGAGCAGATGCGGCTGCGAGGCGTTGATGCCACGGAGGATGTCGTCGGTGTATTCCGCTTTCGGGTTGCCGCTGAAGGTTCCGGCGACGGTGAGGTGGGGATTTGTTGATTGAAGGACTGCCGCAGCCTTCTCCGCCACCCCTGGGGCGGCTCCCAGAAGGAAGACGGGATGGGTCTCATCCAATGACTGGCACAGCGCCTGCACAGTATCGACCCCCGTGACCCGCTCCGGGAGACGCTGCCCCTTCAGGCGCGCGGCAAAGAGGAGCCCTTGGCTGTCCGGGAGATTCAGCGCGCTCTTTCTGAGCGCATCGGCGAACGGTGGATTCGTCGTCGCTTCCACCAGCATCTCGTTGTTTGGCGTCATCACATGCCTGCCCACCGTAGCTCCGTGAGGAGCGGAGATGGGATGCGCCCCGCCCTCCCGCAGGAAGCTCTGAAGCATGCCGACGGCCTCACCCATCGTGACGGCATCGATAGGGACCCCGAGGAGGGAGATTCGTGAAGACATTGGATATCAGATTATCAGAGTTCTGATACTCTCCGACACGCATGCGTCCCATTGTCTTCACTGTCCTGGCTTCCCCCCTGCTCTTGCTAACGGCATGCGTGGCTCCCCCACGCGCCAGCGTCCAGCAGGAATCCTCATTTGCATCATCTTCGCAGATGGCAGCGGAAACCGCATCGTCCTCAACCCAGGGCGACCTCTTTGCGATGATGCCGTTCCGCAGTTCCAAACCGAAGAATACGGGCACGGGCGGGATGGTGTCACGGATTGCCGACCGCGGGATCCTGGAAATCGGCATGGCGAACGCACCGTTGGAGCTGACAGTCTTCACTCATTACTCGTGCCGCTACTGCCAAGAATTCTCTCGGGACCTGTTGCCGCGATTGAAGGAGGAATTTGTGAATGATGGGATGCTCCGCGTCCGCTTCGTCCCCACTCCCCTCAAGAAATATCCAAACTCCGCGCTCGAGGCCTCCGCCATTCTCTGCGCGAGCGTGCTGGGGAAGGGTAACGAGATGCATGCGGCCATGACAACGGCCAAACTGCGTGACCGAAAGTCACTGATCACGTTGGCGATCTCCTTGAAGATCCCCGCAGCGGACTTCACGAAGTGTCTGGCTGCGAAGGAGACGAAGAAACTCCTCGCGCAGCAGCAAGCATTGGTCACCGAACGCAACGTCACCCTGATCCCGACGTTCATCCTCACATCAGCAGCAACTGCGAGTGGTGAAACCATCACAGGGCTCCCCTCCTACGCAGATTTGAGGGGGTGGATCCGCAAAGAAATCACTGATTAAACAAAACAGCACACACAAACCTGGGGGGCCACCGCCCGCCACGGGGGGTGTGGGGGCAGGCGGAGTGGGCACTGGCGGGCGGAGCGCTTTCTTTGCTTCTTTCTTTGTCGCCCTGATAAAGAAAGAAGTTAGCGGAGCTGCTCTTTTCTCCATTGTTCTATCTTCTTATGATGCCCACCCAACAGAACATCCGGTACCTTCATCCCACGAAACTCTTCGGGACGCGTGTAGTGGGGATACTCTTTCTTCCGGTCGAGCGCCTTCGAGAAGCTCTCCTCATGCGCTGATGCCTCTTTGCCGAGAACTCCGGGCAATTGCCTTGCGACGGCATCGATCAACACCATCGCGGGAAGCTCGCCGCCTGTGAGCACGTAATTCCCGATGGAAATCTCCTCATCAATCCACCCGTCGATCACCCGCTGGTCGACGCCTTCGTAGTGGCCGCACAGCAACAGCAGATGATCCTTCTTGGCCAGTTGCTCAACACGCGTCTGCGTCAGTTTCTTTCCTCGAGGGGAGAAATAGATACGATGCGCTTTTGGATTTCGGATTTCGGATTTCGAACCTTTTTTTCCGTTATCCGTAATCCGCAATCCGCCACTAATCTCTTCTATCGCCGCACTCAAAACATCCACTCGCATCACCATCCCCGCTCCTCCGCCATAGGGGCTGTCATCGATCTGCTTGTACTTCCCCAGCGCCCATTTGCGAAGATCATGGATATCAATCTTCATCAGTTTGTCATCCTGAGCTCGTCGAAGGATGCTCTCGGTGAGAGGTCCTGTGAACATTGCCGGGAAGAGGGTGAGGACGTCGATGCGCATAGGACCAGCATACAGAAGTAATCGTACTATTGACACAAATATATTTTAGTATTATAAAGTAATTATGAAACAGCAGATGACACCCACCGAGGCACTCAATGTAATTGACCAGTCGTATGCTACAAAGTTCGCAGCGGAGTCCAGTGGATGGATAGAGATGGGTGCATATGACGTTGTCGCAAAACTAGCCGAGGTAAAAGACGGTCAAATACTGGTGGATATTGGTTCGGCCTTCGGTCCCTTAGCAGTCGTCATCGCAAATCAACTACAGCGCACCCAACAAGCCGCACGCATCATCTGTGTAGAACGTAGCGCATTCCTAGTGAGAGAATTCATTCAGATATTAGAGAATGCCCGGCTCCTGACGGGCGCCTACATGATGTGGCAACCTGTCCTGGAAATGAAGGATAATAAATGTCTGGTGACTCGTGATTTCATACTCGATATAAAACAACTAAAAAAATTGAAGATCGACGAACGGAAGAACGGTGTTTGGATCATCTGTGATGATGTGCGTTCGAGAAAAATCCTTGATCATGCACTACCGAAAGAAATTGACGCGATGACGTTCACATTCCCCGGTGCGGGGACATCTGCAGCGTATGAGGCTCCATATTGTGCAAAGGGACCGGCGAATGATGCAGAAATGATGGCAAGTATGCGAACCGTTTCCGATGAGGTACGGCGTGCAACCTATGCACTGGCAAGTGAACGGGTACGTGCAGGAGGACGCTTGGTGGTGGCTGAGCGTGTACCCCGACCTGAAAATCTCGAAGACAAAGCAAGTGCTTTTGCCACAATGATGATGGACCAATTTTCCCGGAGAATGAAACCATTTGACCGCTACTGGGTGGCACACGAGACTGCATTCATAAAGCAAGATGTACGAAATCTTCAAGGACCGTTGCAATGGTCTCTGCAGCTAACACCGAACAGTCGTGAGATTCAATTTGATGCTACCAACATGGGTGCAACTGCATTCATTGTCTGTCTTGAAAGAAATGAAGTGCCGTTTGAGCAGCCGACATCCTAATACATCACACCAACTCCTCCATAAACTCGCCAACATCAACCTTTCCCACTTCGTCCACGCACTGCGTCTTCTTCCCCTCTCGCGGTTTGAGCCGATCGTAGAAGTTTGGCACATCTTCGCGCTGGTAGAGAATGCCCGTGGCGATTCTCTTTGAGGAATCCATCGCGAGGGCTCTGGCTTTTG
This sequence comes from Candidatus Peribacteria bacterium, assembly GCA_009691305.1. GTDB lineage: Bacteria > Patescibacteriota > Gracilibacteria > Peribacterales > Peribacteraceae > JABFSS01. The sequence goes on from SICS01000007.1 coordinate 3,572, forward strand.
CTGCTTCACAGTGCGGATCATGGCCCTCGGTGTTGGCGTCGTAACATTTCTCGAGCAGGTACTCGTGCGTCGCGAAGTGGTTGTAGGTGGGGCATGCCTGGAGGACATCGACGAAGGCGAAGCCGTGCTTCTGGTGCTCGATTGCAGCCTTGAAAATCTGCGTGAGCTGCGGGATGTTGCCGCTGAAGCCGCGCGCGACGAAGGTGGGCTCGAGCGAGAAGACAAAGTCCATCGAGTTGAGCGTGTGCTCCGGCATGCCGTTGGGCGCAGTGTTCATCGGCTGATCCTGCCACGTGAGCGAGCTCGCCTGGCCGGTGGTGAGGCCATAGTTGGCGTTGTTGTGCAGGATGAAGGTGATGGGGTAATTGCTGCGGATACCGTGCACGAAGTGCCCGATGCCCTCGCTGAAGCTGGCACCATCGCCGCCGAACGCGATCACGGGAAGATTCATATTGCTGAGCTTTGCTCCCGCGGCGAACGGGATCACACGACCATGGAGGCCGTGGAAACGGTACCCGGCCAGCTTGTCAGACCCGTTGCCGTGGCACCCGACATCAAAGCACATCAATGTCTTGGTCGGCTCGATGTGGAGTTCGACCAGTGCGCGCTTGATGGCCGTCCAGATGCCGTAATCGCCGCAGCCGTCGCACCATGAGCACTGCGTGGCGCAGTGATAGTCCTTCATGGAGGGGCCGGTGGATTGGAGAGGGATGGGCATGGATATGAGTTACGGGTTTCGAGTTACGAGTTTCGAGAGATTCGAAAGCAATTCATCATAGAAAAACGGGCGGCCGTCATATTTCAAAATCTTCTCTTTGATGTCGATGCCGCAGGACATTTTGATCACCATGCCCAGCTGGCCGCCGTGATTGCACTCGACGAGGATCGTCTGCTTGGCCGACTCCATCAGCTTCTCGAGCTTGGCCGTCTTCATCGGCCAGAGATAGGTGTAATGGAGATAGGCAACCCGTCGATCCCGCGCCCACGAAGGGGCGCTGCTAAGGATATCCATGATCACCCCCTTGTTGCTCCCCCAAGAGACAATAAGCAGATCAAGATCGTCATTTTTCACTTTTAACTTTTCATTTTTCACTTCCAAGAGCTCAGGCTCAGGAAGCACCCGCTCCAGAGCTTTCATCTTCTTCATCCGCTTCTCCATCTGAGCGATAGCATTTGCCGATGTCTCGTCGACGGTGCCATCGGCATTGTGCTCATCGCCCTGGGAACAGAACGTTGCGGCGTCTGCACCGGGGAGCCAGCGAGGAGAGATGCCATCTTTGACTGTGGGATCGTAGCGGTCTGTGCTCTTCAATTTCTTGAGTTCGGCGGGTGCGGTGACGAGTTTGCCTCGGCGGATCTCCGCCTTCTTCTGGTCGTACGTCGCCTGCGTGAAGAGCGCTTCGGCCGTCTGCTTATCGGTCATCACGATCACGGGCGTCTGGAATTCCTCCGCGAGGTTGAACGCCTCGGGCATCAGGTCGAAACAATCCTGCGCGTCACTGACCGAAAGCACGCAGCGGGCAAATTCGCCGTGCGAGGAACCGATGGCGAGGAGCAGATCCCCCTGAGCAGTCCACGTTGGGAGGCCGGTCCCGGGACCGGGACGCTGCGCAAGGACAAAGACCGACGGGTTCTCGATGATGCCATTGAGTGAGAGGGTCTCCGTCATCAAGTCGAAGCCTCCGCCGGACGTTCCTGTTGCAGCTCGAGTTCCCATCAACATTGCGCCGCTCATCACCTGCGCGGCAGTGATTTCATCCTCGGCCTGCTTGATCACCATGCCTGTCCTGTTCTGCTCGTCAGCAATAAAGGAGAGTAACGGTGACGCGGGTGTCATCGGATACCCGACGTAGAGACGACAACCTGCATGGATGATCCCAAGCCCCATCGCCTGGCTACCTGTGATCAGCATGTGATTCTTCCATTGCGGTTTTGGAGGTGGGAGTTCAGCGGAGACGTCGACGTCTCCGCTCATTGCGGATTTGGTAAACGCGACCCCTTCATCAATGCATGTGAAGTTCATCTTCACCAATTCCTCGCCCTTGTGGCCGAACTGAGCGCGAACAAGCCCCTTGAGGTCATCGATATCGCGCCCGAGAAGCGTCCAGACCACGGAGGTGATAAGGACGTTGCCCAAGATTGGCTTCCCGTTGATCTTTTTCAGGATGTCCTCGGTTGGGAGATACACCACAGCGATGTTGCGCTTGGTGAGAGTCTTCTGGATTTCCGGAGAAAATTTCCACATCGGTGTCTGGTGGATGACGATGCCGCCGTCTTTCACTTCATTGATGTTCCTCTCGAGTCCGTGGTGATTAAACGCGACGAGGATATCCACCGTCGTCTCGTTGCTTTCGATTTTTTGATCACTGACGTCGAGCTGGTAACTGGAGTGCCCCCCTTTGATGAGCGACATGTACTCGCGGTACCCGAACACGCAGTACCCAGCGTGCTTGAGACCCTTGGCGCAAATCTCCCCGACGGAGTTGACGCCTTGCCCCTGCGCGCCGGTGATTTTGAGGGAAATGCGGGGCATGTTATGGACGGATCCATGTGAGGAATTTTTCGCTCCATTTCCTGATCTTCTCCTCCTGCCCGTAGGGCTCGTTAATGACCACAAGGGCGTCACCCAAGACTTTGCCGCCGTGCTTCTGGATGAAGTTCCGCAAATGTTCGCCCGCGCGGGAGGTGTAGAAGTAGCGGTCATCACCCAGCGCGATGATGGCGACGTTCTTGCCCTTCAGGTCGACGTCTTTTGCCGGCCCGTGCACGAACGTGTGCATATGGGGGTTGAGTTGGCCTTCGATGCCGCCCGTGTTCCATGTGCCGCTGCCGAGAATCAGGAAATCGGCCTTCATCAAATCCTCCGGCTTTGCCAGGTCGACCAACCCTTTCGTGACGATCACTCCTGCTTTCTGCAAAAGAGGGATCAGCGTGTCCACGACGTATTCCGTATGTCCGCTGGTAGAGGCGTAGATGATGTGGACGGAAGACACGCAGGGATTGTACCTGTGGATCGGCGAAAACGCCTGCCTGTCCGGCAGGCAGGGAAAATTGACATCGCACATAATGCACGTGCGGTAGGCGCAGCCCTCCTCCTCGAAACGCCGTTTTTCCGCTATAATAAGAAGATTTACAGCACATATGCCCCACGAAGCTCCACGCAACACCCAACAACCGACTGGCGCTCCACAGACTCCTGAGCAACCGCAGGATGTGCAGAAGCAGACTCAAGATGTTCAACAGCAAGTGCGTGAACACGTGCAAACGGCATCGAGCGGTCTTCAGGGGATTTTGAGCAAGCTCGGTGGCAAAGCGCTGGAAGCATTCTTCAGGATGTTCGATAGAGGGCCACGCCCAGAAGGACACACCACGGAGCCGGTGGACTTGCATAGGCGTATGACAGCACCAACGTCGCCGACTCAAGAGATTGTCACGAAAAGGGAATTCGGCAACTCGCGATTGCAACGTCGCACCCAGCCGAGCACTCCTCGACCCGTTACGACTCCCGAGCCACCGTCAGGCGTTCACAGCAACATGCCCAGGCTGCCCGATCCACTTCCAACAACACCCGCTCCTGCCCCCACACCAACGCCCGCTCCTGACCGTGGAAGAGCGCCGCGCGAGAGCATAGAAACTCCCGGAGAGTTTGATCCGGTCTTCTTTCAAGAGACACTGTGGGTGTACGGCACGGAAAGCGGCGGATGGCGCACGGGCAACGAAGACGTCGTGCTCCGGAGGACGACACATGAAAATGCCCTGATGCAGGGCTACAGGAAAAGCGGCGCGGCGCTGCAGATCGCTCGCAGCGAGCGAGCCGAGCTGGAAGCGGCGATCAAAGGGGCGATGGTCGGGAAAACGTTCCTCACCGAGCCTTCAGGGGGCGTGCAGTATGAGCAGCTGTGCGTGGACCAGCCGTTCAAATTCACGAAGCTCGATATCAACACCACATCCCGCGACGTCTTTGTGAACGGCGACGCGACCGTGTTCCTGCACAGCCAATGGATCGGTGCGGAGAGCTGGAAATCGCCTGTGGACCTGGGGAACGGGCTACGTCTCGGACGCATGGGGGAAGAAGTGCGTGACCCTGTCCGGCATCTCCGGTTCAAGCGCATTGCACAGGGCATCTCGGTGGAAGCGGACGAAGGGGCAAGCGGGACACGCGTGTTCCGGCTCTGGGGCAAAGATGTGACGATCAATGTCCGTGAAGCGGTCCCACAGATGAACCCGCCGCGGGACGTGCAGGTGGATGAGCGGAAGGAAATGCTGGTCGTCCCGATGCGCGCGCCGCTCTATGCCGACTTCAATGGCACACGCCGCCCGATCGCCGACGGGGAGCGCGTGACAGACCCTGCGACCGGCGCTGCAATCACTGTCACACGCGGCTACGGGAACGCGCCGATGATGACCGGCGTACGCGCTGGGAACGTCCGGATCTACCTCGGTCCGCAGGACGGCACGGGGACTGTTATTGATGTGCGCGAGCCGGCGAACTACGTGAGCAGGATCGATCCGATAGAGCTCCGGGGCACAGCCTTGTTCCTCATCCAGCCGCGCAGCAGGCCACTGTCCATCCGCGGACCGGACGGACAGGAGCATGTCCTTCCGCCCGTTGCGGACGGACAGCCGTACTCGATTCTCAACCTCAACGGCATCCGCATCTATCGCCACCGGTGCGCCCCACCCATCGATCCGCGAAACGATTCCATCTCTTTCAGTGATTACCGCGACGAGCGGGTCCGGACGCCGGGAGAATGGCAGTTCAGCATGTCAGGGACACTCATGGGGACGTTGCGTGTCGGCATGCCCGGAGCGGCGCGGCCGGCGCCTACCAGCCAACCGCAGGAAGTGCGTATCCCTGAGTGGCCCGCGCCGTCGGCTTCCGCCATCAATCCGGCAAACTATGAAGTCGTGCGGGCGAATTTCATCTGCTTTACGCTGAATGCCGGCAACATCGAAATCTGGCAAAAGAAAGGCATGGGCATGGGAGTCTTTGGGTGGCGCAATATGGCGACCGGGGCGGAAATGCAAGAACACGAATTCGCACGAAGGACTTCCGTGGCGTACTTTGAAGACACTGTGGCATCGACATTCCTGAATGCCCCACGGGAAGGCACGAGAGTCACGGCTATCGGCGGCGGCGGGACTTGGGAATACCGACGTTTCAGCGTGCGACTTGCGAATGGCAACAGGGAGGAGCAACTGCGGTGGGGCCGAGCATAACCCTGAATTTCAACCACTATGTCTTTCCTCTCCCCCACCTCCATCGCGGTTATTGGCGCCTCTACAGAAGAGGCGAAAGTTGGACATATGGTCCTGAAAAATATCCTGACGCAGGGCTACAAAGGCGCGGTGTACCCGGTGAACCCCAAGGCGCCGGAGATCCTGGGAAAAAAGGCGTACCCATCCGTCGCCGCGATTGACGGCACTGTCGACCTCGCCGTGATCGTGACCCCAGGCAAGACCGTTCCAGGATTGCTGGAAGAGTGCGGCGCAAAGGGCATCCGCTCCGTAATCGTGATCAGCGCTGGGTTCGGCGAGACCGGGACGAAAGAGGGCCACGCGCTGGAAGAAGAGGTCGTGCGCATCACGAAGCAACACAAGATCAACTTGGTGGGCCCAAACTGCCTCGGCATCATCCGGCCCTCCATCGGCATGAATGCGTCGTTCGCGGGGAACTTGAAGAAGCCCGGTTCGATCGCGCTCCTGAGCCAGTCGGGGGCGCTCGCCGTTGCACTGCTCGATTCGGCGGGAAAACTCGGGATGGATTTCTCGCTCGTCGTCAGCATGGGCAACAAGTCCGTGATGAGCGAGTGTGATTTTCTCGAACTCTGCCGCGATGACCCCGAGACGCACGTGATCGGGATGTATTTAGAGAGCATCGTGGACGGAAAACGATTCCTGAAGATGGCGGGCGAGATCTGCAAGACCAAACCGATCGTGCTGATCAAATCCGGCGTCTCCGAGCGCGGCAAGAAAGCGGTGTCCTCCCACACGGGGGCGCTCGCCGGCTTTGACGCGGCGATTGATGCGATGGCGGCGCAAACCGGCATCCGACGCGCCCACAACACCGAGGAATTTTTGGATTTCCTGCGTGCCCTCGCCTTCCAGCCACCCCTCCTCACGCCGAACATCGCCATCATCACGAACGCCGGCGGCCCGGGCATCCTGGCCACCGACGCCGCAGACCGACAGAAGCTGATACTCGCAGAATTGGAGCCGAAGAATGCGGAGGCACTGAAGTGCCTCCTACCAATTGCAGCAAGCGTGAAGAACCCGATCGACGTGTTGGGTGACGCGCTCGGCGACCGGTACGGCGCGGCACTCGAAGCGTGTGCGCGGGACCCGAACATCGATGGCGTCGCCGTGATCCTGACGCCTCAGGTGATGACGCCCTCCACGGACATCGCAAAGGCCATCGTCGAACTCCACAAGAAACAAAAATTGATGCCGATCGTCACGAGCTTCATGGGCGACACGAACGTGGCGGAGGCTGTGAAGATCCTGCATGAGCACAGCATCCCGAATTTCTCGACGCCGGAGAGGGCGGTTGCTGCCCTGGCCGTCTTGAAAACTGAGCGCATGTCGCCTGCCCTGAACGCGGCCGAAGGGTCGACGTGCGATCTGTCCGCAGGTCGAAGACCTGTGGCTGTAGACCTAACGGGAATGCATGGGCTGATCTCCGAGGAAGACACGGCGACGCTCTTTGAAGCCTATGGCCTCCCCCTCCCCTCCTCGATCGTCGCTCGCGACCCCGATGAGGCCGTGACGTTCGCGGAGCGGCTCGGCTATCCGCTCGTCGTGAAGATCAGCTCGTCCCAGATTCTCCACAAAACCGACGTGGGATGCGTGAAGGTGAATATTCGCACGGAGAAGGAACTACGCGCAGCCTTCACCGAAGTAACGGAAAACGCGAAGAGGCATTTCCCGACGGTGACCCTCCACGGCGTGCTGGTGCAGGAGTACCTCCCCGCCGGTGACGAGTTCATTGTGGGCGCAATCAAGGACCAAAACTTCGGCCACCTGGTGATGGTGGGCCTAGGCGGCATCTACACCGAACTCTTCCGCGACACCGCGTTCCGCGTGGCGCCTGTGGGCGATGAGGAAGCCTACGCGATGCTGCAGCAGCTCCACTCATGGAAAATGCTACTGGGCCTGCGCGGGAAATCACAGCGCGACATCGTCGCACTGGCCCAGGTCATCATCGGGGTCAGCAAACTCGTTGGCGATTGCCCGCAGATCGCCGAATTGGACCTGAACCCCGTCATTGTCCGCGAAGACAGTGTGGTGATTGCGGATGCAAAAGTGGTGATTGAGTGAGGGTATGCTATCCGCATGCCGATTGTGTCCGTCTGTCTTCCGACGTATGAGCCCGATCCCGCGTATTTGAAGGCGGCGATTGAGTCTGTCCTCGCGCAGACATTCACCGACTGGGAACTGATCATCCATGACGATGCATCCAAGAAGGATGTGATTGAAGTCGTGCGTCCATTCCTGAGTGACCCACGCATCCGGTTCCACCGCAGTGACGTCCGCCTGCGCATCGGGGGCAACTGGAACGCGTGCGCATGGATGGGCAGCGCGCCGTTCGTCGCGTACATGTTCCAGGACGACCTGTGGCATCCAGACTACCTTCAGAGGTCCCTGGAGGTCCTGCAGCGCGAACAGGACGTGGGCTTCACCGCCGCCGACCATACGTACCTGATCGAGGGATCCACAGCTGCATCGTCGACCGGGATCTACGGCGAAGTCGATGCGCTCCGGAAGTCCCAAATGACGGAGGGGCGGATCCACCGCGAGGCATTCCTGACGGCGTGGATCGAACGGGGGCTGCGACCGAATTTGATCGGTGAGCCGAGCTTCGTCGTGCTGCGGCGGTCGCTGATGGAGGAGGTCGGGCCATTTTTGGAGGACATGAAGCAGGGGTTGGACGCCGAGTACTGGGTGCGCTGCCTCCTGAGGACAGATGGGTGGTGGCTCGCGGGCTCTCTGGGCGAGTTCCGCGTGCATGCGGCGGCGGCCACCGCGAAGAATGAGGAGAGCGGTGCCGGCAAAGCTGATCGGCTGCGGATCTTCCGCTCCCTTGCCAAAGCGCTCCCCCCCGGCCCGATGAAAACACTGGCAAAACGGAAGCTGCGATGGGAATTCCTGGGCATGATGGCAAAATTCTTTGTACGAGCAGCGGCCCTTCGTGGCCGCGGAACACGCAGGTAGCAATACTGGCCGCGCCCGCGAAGGGGCGCTGCTATGATCTTTCTACATGGATCAGAAAATCGCCCTTATCGCCGGTGCCGGCCCCGCAGGACTGACTGCCGCCTACGAACTCCTCGCGCGCACGGACATCAAACCGCTCGTGTGCGAATCGACGGATGCCATCGGTGGCATCGCGCAGACGTTCAACTACAAAGGCAACCGCATCGACATCGGCGGCCATCGCTTTTTCAGCAAGAGCGACCGCGTGATGAACTGGTGGTTTAACATCCTGCCGAAACAAGGGGCTCCTGCTGCGGACACGGCTGACAAAAACCATGAGATCGAATATGCAACAGAGGCCGTCATCAAATATTTGTGTCCTGAATGTGCGGACGGGGTTACGGAAGGCGAATTACGAATTGCGGAAAAATCTGACATTCGTAATCCGCACTCCGTAATCCGCAATCGCCCAGCTCCAGATCCCGAAAAAGAAGACGCTGTGATGTTGCAGCGACCTCGGCTGAGCAGAATCTTCTACCGCAAACACTTCTTCCCCTACCCCATCACCATCACGCTGAACGTGGCGCGACGGCTGGGGCTGTGGAACACGTTCCTGATCGGGTTGAGTTACATCCGCGCACAGATGTTCCCACTCAAGGACGAGACGTACCTGGACGCGTTCTTCACCAACCGCTTCGGACACCGGCTCTACAAAACCTTCTTTGAGAAATACACCGAGAAAGTCTGGGGCATCCCCTGCAACCAGATCCGCGCCGACTGGGGCGCGCAGCGCATCAAGGGCTTGTCACTCAAACGCGCGGTGGTGCATGCCGTGAAGGACCTGCTCAGCAGCGACTTCTCCAAGGCACAGCAGGAACGGGAGACATCGCTCATCACGCGCTTCTTCTATCCCAAGTTCGGTCCGGGACAGATGTGGGAGACCGTCACAGAACAAGTGAAGAAGTGCGGCGCCGAGGTCCGCATGAAAACGCGCGTCGCGGGAGTGCACCTGACCGATGGGAAGGTCACCTCCGCCACGGTCGAGAACATTGAGACGGGCAAACGCGAGGAAATCGCCTGCGATTACTTCTTTTCCACGATGCCGATCAAGCACTTGGTGGGGATGATGACGCCACGGCCGCCTGCAACCGTGGTCGAAGTCGCCGAAGGCCTCCAGTACCGCGACTTTTTGACCGTCGGGTTGCTGCTCAGCAAGCTCCACGTACAGGAACGCGGGAAAGTGGTCGCCGAGCGCGTCCCGGACAACTGGATCTACATCCAGGAGGGCGACGTCCGCGTGGGACGCGTACAGATCTTCAACAACTGGAGCCCCTACATGGTCAAAGACTGGAAGAACACGGTGTGGATCGGGCTGGAGTACTTCGTCAACGAAGGCGGCGACCTCTGGATCAAGCCCGACCAGGACATGATCGACCTGGGCGTGCACGAGATGGAGAAGATCGGCTTCCTGCAGAAGGCCGATGTCCTGGACGCGTGCGTTCTGCGGATGCCCAAGGCCTACCCGGCGTACTGGGGCAGCTTCGAACAGCTCCACGTGGTGCGCGACTACGTGAACACCATCCCGAACCTCTACCTCGTCGGCCGCAACGGCATGCACCGATACAACAACCAGGACCACTCGATGCTCACCGCGATGATGGCCGTCGATAATATTTGTGAGGGGCGGACGGACAAGATGAATTTGTGGGATGTGAACCTGGAGATGGCTTATCATGAAGAAAAGAAATCCTGAAATGCCTGCCCGCCGTAGCCTTGGCGGAGGCGGGGCGTATCACGAGGAGAAGAAATAGTGATGTCAGTCGTCACCAATGTTCTGGAGATTTTGATAATCGTTGCGCAATATCATTCCATTCCAATGTCGTTACTTCTTTCCCATTGCCCAGTTGGACTGTGATTATTGTGCCTATTGGAAGTGTGTGTGGTGCCGAACCCTTGTTGGCAGGAAGCGATTGATATGCTTTTAATACACTATTTGGTTCAAGGTCAGCATGCCCATATATCGTCACGTCGGCCACTTTATTCGGAACATGGGAAAACAAAAGTTTGAATTCCACTGGAGGCGCCTTTTGAAGTTCTCCATAGACATAATCTGAAGCGCCATCTTTTCTGAAATTGGAATTTTGACTGAAACGCGTGCGGAAGAGAACGCCACCCCAGACGCTGTGTGGAAGCCAGACTGTTTGATCCCCGGAAATGAATGGGGCATTCAAGCTGGACGAACAGAATCGATTAGCAAAACCAGGAACTACCGAATCCATATCGCAAACCCATTCATGAAGCCGGGGGACAGTGACTGACCCGTCAGGAGCCATGGGGCGTGTGGACATTTTTTTCACGGATTCCCGGACGACAATTTCAAAATTTGAGGTGCTTCCACAAATTTCACGCAGGACCCCACAGCACCCTGCATGAAAATGGGAACGATTAACGCTGGGAGCCAGTAAAATACTTGCCTCCGGCGTTCCCCAGCCCGATGATCCTTCAATGATCACCGGAGGAAGGAATGTCATTCGATAGCCTTCTCGCCATGAAGTTCCCGGATCTCCGGAGTCGCGGATACACCACTCAATAAACCCCGCGAATGCTTCCCGGAGATTTTCAGTAGCAGGAATGGCTCTGTCGATTGCTGCATGACTCACCTCGTGTCGCAACATTCTTGGAGTTGCTCCTCTACCAATTGTTATTGTCGAATCGCACGAAAGAGCAATTCTGTTTTGCCAGAGCAAGTACGTATGTGCAACATCACATCCTTGTTGGTTGTCGTTCGACTTAACTCCTACATGTTGTTTATGGGCAGAGAGAAGGCCTGCTTTTTTCAAACGTGCGAAACCATCTCTCACCAGTGGCTCAAACTCCGCCTGAAAATTTGCAGATCCGCCGGAATAATCGGCGCTCGGTGCAAAGGCAATGGTGGGGCTTTCTGCTGTTTCGCTCGGTTTTTCATTGCTCTACAGCAGAGAGAGCAATCGTCCCCGAGTATTCCTCGCGAGTTCACTGTTTGGTTTCTCTTTCAGGATCAAATCGCAGGTTGTCAGCCCTTCCTGAAGCACTGCCAATAGGCGAGCAGGTTCTGCCTTTTTTGCTTCTATCGCATCAAGAGCGTTAAGAGCGGCAGCAAGCCAATTGAAATGATGTTGAGATTCAGCTATATATGTATATTAACACATTTTATCGTGTATATCAATAATATGCGCCTCTCCGCTATTTCAGGTATTCCTCGTATACCACTCCACCGACTTTTGGATGCCGTCGCGGAATCCGACCTTGGGATCGTAGCCGAGGGCTTCTTTTGCTTTCGTGATGTCGGCGACGTAGCGGACAACTTCACCCGTGCGCGAGGCGCCCAGCGTGACTTCGGACTTACTCTTCAGCAGTCGCTTGAGGGATTTTGCAAGGGCAAGGAGCGCGGTGCCTTCGCCGTACGCGAGGTTGAACGTCTGGTTCTTGACCGTGTCGAACTTGAGGATGGCGGCGATGATTCCTTCCACGGTGTCGTCGATGTAGGTGAAGTCGAGGCACTTATCTTCGCCGAAGATCATGACCGGCTCGGTCGCGCGCATCTTGCGGATGAAGAGTGGGACGATGCGGTCGGAGTCGTCGTACATGCCGTACACGTTGCTGAACCGGAAGATGATGTGGTCGATGCCGTAGCAGCGCGTGTAGCTTTCGACGAGCGCCTCACCGGCGATCTTGCTGGCGGTGTAGGGGCTCTCGCAGTTCTCGATGCGAGCGAGCGACTCTTTGAACTTCCGCGCGGGCAGGTTGCCGTAGCACTCACGTGAGGAGGCGAAGAGGACTTTCCGGATGCCCTTCTTGCGCGCGAACTCGAGGACATTGAACGTGGTGATGATGTTATCGCGCGCGCGGGCGGGGTCCCCCACCAGGTCGTACACGCGGGCGTTGGCGGCCAAGTGAACGATCACGTCGACCCCGTCGGCATTGATGTTTTGTGTCGCGCCTTCGTCGCGCAAATCGACCAACGTGGTGATGGAGTTCACGGCCGGCTGCCATTTGTTCTTGGTCCAATCGACTCCCATCACGTCATACGAGCGCTGGAGGAGGGTTTCGCAGAGACGGGTGCCGATGGTTCCGGAGGAACCGGTGACTAAGATCTTCATCGCCTCAAGAGTATCGGAAAAAAATGCCAGAAACCAGGATCCAAAAGCCAAGTAAGGGCAGTAGACAGGGGAAAGCTGAAGTCCTTTCTCACCTCTTCTTCCGATTACTTGGTTTCTGGGTCCTGGAATTTGGAACCTCTCACCGCTGGTTCTTGGCTTCAGCTTCAGTTAGACTCCTTTCGATGCTTTCAGTAGTCCTCCCCACCTACAACGAGAAGGAGAACCTCCCGGAACTCCTGGAGAAACTCCGGGGCATCCTGCAGGGGCTGCCGCATGAGGTGATCGTCGTGGACGATAACTCGCCGGACGGAACGTGGAAGGTGGCGCAGGAGATCGCCGCGCAGCAGGAGAACGTGCGCGTGATCCGACGAGTCGGGCGGCGCGGGCTCTCGTCGGCAGTGATCGAAGGGTTCCTGGCCGCGAAGGGTGATGTGTTGGCCGTGGCTGATGCCGATGGGCAACACGACCTCTCGTTGCTGACAAAATTGTATGACGCAGTAAAAGGAGCGAAGGTGGGAATCGCCGTGGGTTCGCGGTACACCGAGGGTGGGAGCGTCGGCCAGTGGGACGAGCGGCGGCACATGATGAGCAGAATCGCGACCAGCCTCGCCATGCGTCTCTGCAGGGTGAAGGTGACGGACCCGATGAGCGGGTTCTTTGCAGTTGACCGGGTAGCGTTCGAGGAAATCCTCCCGCGCCTGAACCCGATGGGCTTCAAGATCCTGCTGGACCTCCTGGTCCACGCGCCCGCGGGGCTGACAGTAAAGGAAGTGCCGTTCACGTTCGGGGTGAGGACGCACGGCGAGAGCAAACTGAGTCGGCGCGTGCAGGTGGAGTTCCTGGAGTACCTATACGACGCGGCATTCGGGCGCATCATCCCGCTCACGCTCGTGGAGTACTGCGTGGTGGGCGTGCTCGGGGTGGTCGTGAACCTGGCGGCATACTTCGCGATCGAGAAAGTGATGGGCGAATCGTCGGCGACGTTCCTGCCCGCCCTGCCCGTGCTTGCGGGCATCGAAGCCGCGATCGTCTTCAACTTCTTCCTCAACAACGCGTGGACATTCGCATACGCCAAACTGTGCGGACTGCGCGCGGTGACGGGTTTCATGAAGTACAACATCATCTGTGCGTTCGGTGCGCTGGCCAACTTCGCGGTCACCACCTTCCTCTATGGGAACGGGATGTCTGTGATCGTAAGCCTCGCGGTGGGCGCGTTCCTGGGGATGATCTGGAACTACACCATCGGTAGATTGTTCACCTGGAATGTGTAAGGACTGCCTTGTCATCCCGAGTAGCTCGTGGCGGAGCCACGAGCGTATCGAGGGATGGAACTACACCATCGGTCGGCTATTCACATGGAACGTCTAAGTCGTGGCATACTGATCGCCGTGAAACATGTTCCCGCCGCACGGCAGCGATTCCTCTTCGTCCTGATTCTCCTGGCCGCAGGGGTGATGTTGCTGTGGCGCATCGGGAACCTGCTACCCCTCTACACCAACGCCCATCTCCGTGCAGACATCCGCACGACCCTGGTGACAGTGACCGACCGCGAAGGGTGGCTGCTATCGAACGTGTCACTGCGAGCTGTCTCCTTTGATGAACTGACCATCGTGTACCGCGACCACCACAGCGGCTTCGACCCCGAGACGTGCTACACGATCCTGATGAAAGACGCTTCCCTCCACCCATGCGACTGAAGCGGGAACACATCATCGGGGTTTGCCTGGAGCTCTTTGCGATCGCGCTCGCCAACTGGCAGGCTCTCGGCGGCGTCCGGACGGATGAGGCGAAGTACCTCCTGAACATCCCCTACCCCCATCCGCCGCTCCTGCGCTGGGTGATGTCGGCGACGGAGGTGATGCCCTTCCAGGAAATGTTCTGGCGGCTGCTCCTCGCCTCGCTCTTGGTGCAAGCGATGTGGCTGGTGTGGGACATGACGCACAAGTTCCATTTGGAAGACCGTATCGTCGTGTGCGCCGGGTGGCTCTTCTCCTCCGCGCTGCTCGTGCAGGCAGGCTCGATTGTGCTGGCACCGGTGACTGCGCTGGAAGTGGTTGTGCTCCTCTGGCTGTGGTCGCGGCCCGAGATCGCGGCGAGAAACGCCGCACTGATCGGACTGTTCTGGCTCGCAGCAGTCTTCTCCGGGTTTCAATCCGTGCTCTTCTACCCTCTCGTCTGGAGCATCCTCCGCCACACCGGCCTTTCGCGCCGAAAAACGGCGCTCTATGTTCTCGCTCCTATCGGCCTCCTCTTGCTGTGGCTCCTGACCAACCCCCTCGTCCTCGCAACCATGGCGATCCACAGCAACGACGGCGCGCACATCGCACTAGGCGAACGCTTGATTGGTGCCACGCGTCTCTGGATTGTGGGCGGCGCGGGTGTCATCAGCGCAGTGGGCACGTACGGGATTGTCCGCTCGAAGGATTGGGCGCTCATCGGTTCCTTCCTGCTCGTGACGGCGTACGTAACGGCATCGGTGCCGTATCCTTTCTACGCAATCCTGTTCACACCGCTCTTCGTCGCAGGAACGTGGAAGCTTTTCGCGGGACGCCACCATCCCCACGCCTTCCCGCTGCTCGCTTGCTTCATCTTCGCCAGTGCGACCATCACGTGGTTCGTGCAACCGGCAAGGCTTCCGGCTGGCGACGCGCGCGCGGTCATGCAGGCGATCGAATCCGGAACCGGAACGACTGCTGGCGCCGTCCTGATCTCCGGTCCGTTCGGCCACGAGTGGCAGTATGAGTCCCGAAGGAATGTGATGCGGTACAAGCCAGAGCTCGTGAAAGACGCGTCTGCCGTCGTCTGTCTCGCCAAATGTGCACCGATGTTCAAGACGAAAGGATGGAAGAACCTCACAGGTCTCGACGTGGAGACGTGGGTGAAGAAATAGCTGTCATGGTGAGCGGAGCGAACTATAGACAGCGGATGTCGCTCTTCGCTCCGCTCAGAGTGACATCAAGAAAGCCATTTCAGAATTCTAATAACCCCCATCTTCGCAGGCTGCCGATGGGCGGATACGCCTTCGCCCCCTTTGAGGTCCTTCCGATGGTCCCGGTAGTACTCATACGCCTTCCAGAGCATTTCGCCGTTGGTGAGTGTCGGCATCCATCCGAGTTCCCGCTTGATCTTTGAGGTGTCGAACTCGAAATCTTCCGCGATCATCTTGTACTGATACGGCCCGAGCGGTGAGAGACCGAGCCAGTACATCAGCTTCATCCCAAACAAGGTCAGACCTTTCGGGAGGGATGCAACGCGACTGCCGCTTTGGGCTCGATCGATCACTTCTTGATAGACCTCCCGGAACATCTTCACGTTGTCGGAGCCGATGTTGAAGAGCGCGGTCCCTGGGTAATCGACAGCCTTGATGCAGGCTTCGACCAAGTCGCCCGCGTAGATGAACTGGTAGCGGTTGTAACCGCCCCCGACCGTCCAGACCTTGCGGCCTTCGTCGATGAATTCGAAGAGGATCGCAAGTAACCCGAGCCGCCCGGCATCGGTGATCGTGGGGCAGCGGAAGATGACCGTGTCTGTCGTGCCTCGCTCGTTGATGAGGATCTTCTCCCCTTCCCACTTTGACTGTCCGTAGATCTCCACGGGCTTCGGTGTGTCCTCCTCACGGATCGGGCGGCCGAAGTTTTCGCCCCAGAGACAATTGCTGGATATGAAGATGACTTTGGAGATCGTGCTGGCCTTTGCGAACTCGATCACGGAGCGCGTTCCGTCGACATTGGAGCTCCAGAGGAACTTTGTATCCTTGACCGCATGCGCGAGGATCGCGGCGCAGTGGAAAATGACATCGACCTTCCTGTCGCGCGTGGAGTCCAGAAGCAATTGCCCGTTCCGGATGTCCCCTTGGATCGACGTGAGCTGAGGATACTGGTCATCGTCCTTCACGAGGTCGATGTTGATCACCGACCACCCGCGTTCCAAGAGCTGCCGCTTCAGGATGCCCCCGAAGAAGCCTGAACCGCCGGTAACCAACGCTGTGCGCATGTCGACAGTATGTCACAAACCGGGTACCATCACCCCGTGCTTCCGCGACTTCCGGATACCCTCGGAAAATATGTACTCCTGTTGCTGATCGTCCCTGCGCTCACATTCGCCATGGGCTTGCGCAACGACTTTGTGGACTGGGATGACCCGGCGTTGATAACGGAGAACCCGATCTCGCACGGTTTGACGTGGGACAACGTGAAAGCGTCGTGGACCTCGTACGATCCGGAGCTCTACATTCCCCACACGTTCCTCACCTACCAAGTGGACTACACGATCGGGGGGCTCCATCCGTTCATCTACCACCTCCACAACCTCCTCTTCCACCTGCTCAACGTCCTACTCGTCGCATGGCTGGTCTTCCTGCTGGTGGGGAGCGCGCCCATCGCCCTCGTGTGCGGACTCCTCTTCGCCGTGCATCCGCTGAATGCGGAGACCGTGCTCTGGGCGAGCGCGCGCAAAGATCTGCTCTCCAGCACGTGGTTCTTCGCCTCGATCATTGCGTACCTGTACGCGCGTGAACGGAGGAAGACGTCGCTCTGGATCGTCAGCCTCCTCTGCTTCGTCTCCGGCCTCCTCTCGAAAGTGATGATCGCCACGCTGCCGGTGATCCTGCTGCTGATTGAATGGCGGGGTGTCACCCTGAGCTCGTCGAAGGGCGACACCGATCGGCGATCATGGTTCGACGGGCTCACCATGACACGCCTTCTCCCCTACGTCGCACTCAGCATTCTCTTCGGCATCATCGCACTACTGGGGAAGAAAGCATTCGTCGCAGCAGCATCACTTCAGGAGACGATCCTTCTCGCAGGAAAGGCGGTGATGTTCCTGCTGCTCAAGTTCGTCGCGCCGATCCGCCTCTCCGTCCTCTACCCCTACACCGACCCCATCTCGTTCGCCTCCCCCGGGCTCATCGTTGCACTCCTCGCCGTCATTGTACTCACGATCCTCGCCATCATCGCGGCGCGGAGAGGACACCGTGACGTCCTGTTCGGCTGGCTGTGGTTCCTCGTCTGCCTCTCACCGACCTTCCTCCTCTATCGGCGCGGAGAGCACTTCGGCGACATCTACTTCACTTCCGGCCGGTACTTCTACGCCGCTGGGGTCGGGCTGATGTTGCCACTCGTCACGCTCGCCGCATCGCGGGTAACGACGCAGACGTTGAAGGGGATGGCAGTCGCAGTCCTCGGGGTGTCCGCGATCCTAAGCATGATGCAGGCGTTCGTATGGAAAGACACGGAGTCGCTCTTCCGCAACGTCCTGACCTTCTATCCGAATTCTCAGATCGCACACGTCACGATCGGCAATCACTATCAGTCTCTCGGGGATCTTGAGCGGGCATTCACGCACTATGACAAGGCACTGACAATCCGCCCCACGTCGCTCGCGTATTTCAATCTGGGCAACGCACTGCTTACGCTCAATAGGGCAGATGAGGCGATTGAGGCGGGCAAGCAGGCGCTGGAGCTGGACCCCGCGCTCGTGATCGCGCATGTGAACCTTGGCGTCGGGTACGTGAAGAAAGAGATGATCGATGAAGCCGTCGCGTCTTTCCAGAAAGCGATCGAGCTGGACCCCAATTCTGTACAGGGGCACTTCAACCTGGGTGTGATGTTTGAGAAACAGAAAAAATGGGAGGTTGCAGTACGAGAGTATAAACGAGTATTGGATTTGAATCCGACTCTGCAAGTGGCAGTCGAAAGATTGGCTGCTGCTAGGAAAAATCTGCCCGGGATCCCCTATTGACCTCTGCAACACAAACGGTTACACTGTGTACATGAGAAAGAAAGCCACTGCCAACATTCATGTACGACTCCCCGCCAAACTCAAACATGATGCAGAAAGCGTCCTCAATGCTCTCGGTCTCGATACCTCCGGAGCTATTCGCCTATTTTATACTCAGATCACGCTGCAGGGGACGCTGCCATTCTCATTGCCAAAAATACGCCCGATGTCCAAGAAGACCGAAAGGATTGTCCGCGAGGCACTTGCAGAAGGTGGCGGCCTCGGCCCCTTTGATAGCGCGGAGGAAGCCCTGAAGGCTCTATATGCCGCAACTTAAATTCCTGCCCAGGTTCATGAAGGACATGAAACGCTGGAGAAGATCCGGCCAATCCATGCAGCCATTTGATGAGTTTGTCCTGATCGCCCGAAATTCCTGGCCACCTCCCGCAAAATATGAGGCACACATGTTGGGAGGGAACTTGGAGGGGCTATGGGATATTCATCTTCGTCAAAATTGGGTGCTGTTGTTACGCTTCGAAAATGACACCCTCTATTTCGTGCGCATGGGAACACATGCCGACCTCGGACTATAAGCCGTTGTACTTCCGATACCACTCCACAAACTTCGGAACGCCCTGCTGGATCATCGTCTTGGGGCTGAACCCCAGCTTCTCCTTTGCATGCGAGATGTCGGCCGAGGTGGTGCGCACATCGCCGGGCTGCATGGGGAGCAGCTCCTTCTTCGCTTCTTTGCCGCAACTCGTCTCGACCATCCGCACGTACTCCATCAGTTCCTCCTTGCGTCCGCAGCCGAGATTGAAGATCTCCTCGGGGTAATTCTTGTCGATGGAAGCGACGATGCCCGCGACGATGTCCTCCACGTACGTGAAGTCACGCTGCATCTTCCCTTCGCCGAAGATCTGGAGTGGGCGGTCGTGGAGCAGCGCGTCCGTAAAGAGGAAGAGCGCCATGTCCGGGCGCCCCCACGGGCCGTAAACCGTGAAGAATCGGAGGCCTGTGACGTGGATGCCGTAGAGGTGGTGGTACGTGTGCGCCATCAGCTCGTTGTCCTTCTTGTTCTGTCCGTAGAGCGAGAGTTGGTTATCCGTCCGATCCGATTCCTTAGCGGGGTGGCTGTCGTTGCCGCCGTAGACGGAGGAGCTGGAGGCGTAGATGAACCCGGGGATCTTCTGGAGACGCGCTTCGTCGATCACTTCGAAGAATCCGTGGATGTTGTTCTCGATGTATTCCTCCGGATGCTCGAACGAATACCGGACGCCCGCAAGCGCGGCGAGATGGCACACGCGGTCACAGCCCTGCATGCACTTTTTGACTGTCGCGCGGTCCAGGATGCTGCCCTTCACGAACGTGAATCCTTTCGTGCCCTCGAGTTGCTTCAACCGCGCCTCCTTGAGCTTTGGGTCGTAGTACGGGCTCATGTTATCGAGCCCCACGACCTCGTCGCCGCGCTGCAGGAGCGCCTGCGCAGTGTGGAACCCAATGAAGCCGGCGGCACCGGTCAGGAAAATCTTCATGGGACGGAGTTTAGTCTATCCAAGGCCAAAAAGCACGGGGGGCATCGATAATTCTTGCGTACGGGGTTTTCGCTGACAAAATGCTGTCCTTTATGAGCAACAACGGATTGATCGGACAGAAGAAGGAAATCCACGCATTGGTGGAAAAAGTGCAGTGGAAAGGAATCACTATCAGTGCGAAAGAGAGAGCTCGGGTTACGAGGAAGGTGAGCGACGAAATTCTCAGCTACATGAACGTCTGTAGGGTCAGTTGGAAGGAAGCTTTTTTCGCAATTGCCGAAGACGTGGCAACAGAGTTTTGCTTGAGAAAACGCGAAGCGATTCCCATCAAAGACCGTGAATCAACTTACGAGTTTTAGCCTACACAGAGGGGAAAAAACACACTATCGGATCTTTGTTCTTGAACCTGATTCAAAATTGTCGCAATCTTTGCGTCCTTCCCCTCAAAAGAGATGACCCCAGACTTTGCTAAAGTGATGTCCTATGAATCTAGGTTAGAGAAAAATGGGACTCCGCGTCCTACTGCAGAAGACGTCTTCGACGCAATTCACGCAAGGGTCCGAATCGGCCATTGTGTCGGACAAGCTGAACACATTCGCAATGCGTGTGAGTGGGCAGAATTATCAACACACACATTGAACGACTGATGACGGCTTTCGAAAGTGGCAGTGCGACAACAAACACTCGAATCCGAGGAGAATATCTTTCCATTGCACAGGAACTAAAAGTTGTATTGAAGAAAAAAGAGACACCGACTCATACCGCTGAGGAAATTCCGATCCCGTGATACCTGAGGCCGGCAGACGTGACTTCCCCCGGTTCATACACATTGCGCCCGTCCCAGAGATCTTTCCCCTTCATCACTTTTTTGAGATCGCCCAAGTCGACGCCGCGGAAGATGTCCCATTCAGTGAGCACCACGACTGCATCCGCGCTCTTCGCCGCATCCATCGGTGACTGCGCGAAGTTTAGATCTTTTGGAAGCAGTTTTTTTGCATTCTCCATCGCCTCGGGATCAAAGGCTTGAACAGTGTGCCCCGCATCAATGAGCATCGGGATCAGATCGAGGCTCGGCGCCTCGCGCATGTCGTCTGTCTTCGGCTTAAAGCTAAGTCCCCAGATCGCCACTGTCGAATTTTTGGAGAGTGACTTCAGAATTTTGTCGAAGAACCGCTGGCGCTGCCGCGTATTGATCTTCTCCGTTGCTTCGACGATCGCGAAGTCGAGGTTGTGCTCTTTGGCCGTCGCCATCAGCGCCTTCACGTCCTTGGGAAAACAGCTCCCGCCGTAGCCGATGCCGGCGTGGAGGAAGCGCGAGCCGATCCTGTTATCGAGCCCCATGCCTTTGGCGACATCGCGGATGTTGCCCCCGGTGAGTTCGCAGAGTTCCGTGAGCATGTTGATGAAGCTGATCTTGGTAGCGAGGAACGCGTTGCTCGCGTACTTCACGATCTCCGCGCTCTCGCGGCTCATGAACACCAGAGGTTTCCCGACCCGGGTAATTGGGCGATACAACTCCTCCATCGCCTTCCAAGCCGAGCCCGGACCCGAGCCCGAGCCCGAGCCCGATTCTCCATTGATTCCAACAACAATCCGATCTGGCATCAAAGTATCTCCTACGGCCATGCCCTCACGGAGGAACTCGGGGTTGCTGACGACAGGGATGCGGTACGAGACGCCGCGTTGTGTGAGCACTGCCGATATTTTCTCCTCGCACTTCTCCCCGGTGCCAACGGGGACGGTCGACTTGTTGACGAACACCAGGTCATGGTCGGCGTGCTGGGCGACCGTTTCGGCCACGATGAACACAGCGCGGAGGTCGGCCTTGTGGTCGGCGCCTTGCGGCGTCGCGACCGCCGAGAACACCACCTGCACCTGCGGGAGCACAGACGCGAGGTCGGTTGTGAACGAGAGCAGCTTGCTCGCGAGGCCCTTCTTGATCAGCTCTTCAAGGCCCGGCTCATAGATGGGGCTCTTGCCCTCCTTGAGCATCGCGACCTTGGCGGCGTCGATATCGACACCCATCACGGTGTGGCCCAGTTCTGCGAAGCATGCGGCGGAGACGAGGCCGACATAACCAGTTCCAACGACAGCAATCTTCATGGGAGGAGTTTAGCTCGAATGGAAGGCCAGAACTAGGATCCAAATTCAAGGCTCCAAATGCCAAGTAAGCCAAAAAGCCAATGACAAAAAAACCTTCCAATTCCAACCTTTCTCCTCCCCTTACTTGGCATTTGGATCCTGGCTCTTGGAATTTTTCTCCGATAGTCTGGCAGTATGAAAATCTTAGTGACTGGTTCAATAGCGTATGACGTCTTGCTTCAGTATGACGGCTCCTTTAAGGATGCATTGGAGAAGACCGACCTCGAGGTCCTCTCCGTCTCGTTCTTCAGCCCGCACTACGCGCGTCACCACGGCGGCACGGCGGCGAACATTGCGTGGAACCTGCGGCTGCTCAACCAGACCCCGATGCTGGTGGGAACGGTCGGGAACGATGGAGGATCGTACCTCGCCCTCTTAAAGGAGCGCGGCGTCGCCGTCGACCGGGTGGAGACGCTCCCGCAGTACGTGACCTCCACGGCCATCATCGGAACGGATAACGCCGAGCGGCAGATCGCCTTCTTCCATCCGGGCGCAGACGCGTTCGGCTCGTGGCCGAACATGGAAGATGACCGCGAGGACATCGCGTGGGGGCTCGTGGGAGCGCGAAACCCGGGGATGATGATGCACGCGGCACGGTGGTGCGCATCCCAGAAGATCCCGTGGATCTTCGACCCCGCCCAGCAGATCATCGGGCTGAGCAAAGATGAACTGATCTCAGGCATCAGGACCAGTAGTGGCGTGATCGTGAATGCGTACGAGTGGAGTCTGCTGAGCGGCAAGACCGGCCTGTCGGCGGATGAATTCCTGAAGTTGAACCCCCTCCTCGTCGTCACAAACGGCGAGCACGGCCTGACGATTTACAGTGAAAAGGAAGGCACCATCGTCCTGCCGACCTACAAGCCGGCGAAAGTGATCAACCCGACCGGTGCGGGAGATGCGCTGCGTGCGGGGTTCCTGACAGGACTCAGTGCCGGATGGACGCTCAAGCAGTGCGGACAACTGGGCGCGTCGTTGGCGTCCTTTGTGGTGGAGCAAGAAGGCACGCTCATCGATTTCCTCGACTTAAACGACGTCCTGGGACGGGCAGAAGTGACGTATGGGGAGTTGTTGCCAGCCCTCCCATAAATCCTAAATCCTAAGCCCTAAACTCTAAACAATTTTCAAATTTCAATAATTCTAAACATTGATCATTGTTTAGAATTTTGGATTTAGTGCTTAGGATTTCTCTGTTACTCTTGATCAGATGTCTCACGTAAAGGACCCCTCACTGGCCGCGCAGG
The DNA here is from genome assembly GCA_009691305.1 of Candidatus Peribacteria bacterium. GTDB lineage: Bacteria > Patescibacteriota > Gracilibacteria > Peribacterales > Peribacteraceae > JABFSS01. Next base: position 26,537 of record SICS01000007.1, read on the forward strand.
GAAAGCTGAATTTGGAGATCGCCGAACGCCGCATGGGCGCGCTGCTCACGCTGCGAGACCGCTTCGCCAAAGAGAAGCCGTTCGCGGGGATCACGATCGGCATGGCACTGCACGTGACCAAAGAGACCGGCATCCTGGTGCGCACGCTCGTCGCGGGAGGCGCCAAGGTCGCCATCACCGGCTGCAATCCGCTCAGCACGCAGGACGATGTCGCAGCAGCACTGGCCGAAGAGAAGGATGTGCTCGTCTGGGCATACAAAGGAGAGTCCAAGGAGGACTACTACAAGTTTTTGAATGCGGTGATTGAGACCAAGCCCCACATCACCATCGACGATGGCTGTGACTTGGTGACCGAGATCCACACCAAGCATCCGGAGCTGCTGAAGGACCTGATCGGCGGATGCGAAGAGACCACCACCGGCATCATCCGACTCAAGGCCATGGAGCGTGACGGCGCACTCAAGATCCCGATGATCGCGGTGAACGACAACAAGACGAAGCATTTGATGGATAACTACTACGGCACGGGACAATCGACGTTCGATGGCATCCTCCGGTCGACGAATCTATTGATCGCGGGAAAGATCGTCGTGATCCTCGGCTACGGCAGCTGCGGTAAGGGAGTCGCGATGCGCGCGAAAGGCCTGGGCGCACAGGTGATCGTCACCGAAGTCGATAACTTCGCCGCATTGCAGGCCACCATGGACGGCCACCGCGTCATGACGATGGCCGACGCCTCTATGATCGGCGACCTCTTCATCACGGTAACGGGAAACCTCCACGTGGTCCGCTGGGAACACATGGAGAAGATGAAGGACGGCGCGGTCCTGGCAAACTCCGGCCACTTCGACTGCGAACTCGACCTGGAATCACTCGAGAAGAAGGCCAGCCGCAAGCGCCGGGTGCGCCATTACCTAGACGAGTACCTGCTGCCCTCCAAGCGTGTGATCTACGTGGCAGGTGAAGGCCGCCTGGTGAACCTTGCCTCTGCCGAAGGCCACCCGAGCGAAGTGATGAGCCTCAGCTTCTGCGGTCAGGCGCTCGCCTGCGAATACCTGGTGAAGAACAAAGGGAAGATGAAGGCCGAAGTGATCACCCTGCCCCCCGAAATCGACGACCACATCTCCGCCGTGCAGCTCACGACGATGGGGATCGGAATCGATGAACTGACCGCGGAGCAGAAGAAATATCTGGGGAGTTGGAAAGAAGGGACTTGATTGAAGTATGTCACCCTGAGTAGCCCGTCGCGGAGCGGCGGGCGTATCGAAGGGTGGCAGGGGGCACCTAAAATGGTCGCAGCGACGGAGGATCGTAGCGATTTAATTGCAGCGGCGAGACGAGGGATATTCATAATTTCGCGGCGACGACGGCGTCGCCGCTGGCCGGTTCCATAGGGGTGTGGAACATCCGTTATTGGCATCCTGCAGCCGAGAATTGAAACATAGGAAAAACAAAATATTTGGCGACACCTTCCCACAAATTTGCTGACCTGCAGACTGTGGCCATGACGCAATTTCATCCATTTCAGCGTGGGATATTCCACATCACGACGAATGCAAAGGATAAGGAGCCGTGGTGTACCTTCGGGGATACGCCCTACATCCTCATCAGCAATCTGATGATCACGAAACATCTGCACAACGCGAGAATTTATGCGTTTTGTATCCTTCCCGACCACATGCATATCATCATGAAAACGGGCAGATATGGGATCAGTACATTCATGAAATCATTCAAGGAAAACAGTTCACGTGAAATCCGCAGGTATAGAAAACATCTCGCGGATTCCCCGGATGTAGATGTGGGCAGCGGCGACGCCGTCGTCGCCGCGGAATTTCCAATCCGCCCTGCCGTCGCCGCGGATTCTCCCATCGCTACCGACCGTTTCGGCGGTGTCTTCCATGGATGGCAACATGGTTTCGATTCCAGCTACATCAAGAAAGACGAACCCATGCCACGCCTTCTCCGCTACGTCCACCACAACGCCGCCCGTCATCGCCTTGTCCGGTCTGCCGACGACTGGCCCTGGACATCACTGCATTTCCGGCGCCTTCTTGATGAAATAAAATAAGCGTCATAATTGGCAATTTTCATCTATCCTAAGCCAAAAATTCGTCACAGCGGAATAAAACATTGCATAGAGGAATCGATTCCGTAGAATGCCGTAAATTTATTTACCAACTCTTATGAATCAAGAAAACCAAGTTCTGACCCAAGAGCAATTGAGTAAAGAAGTCCTCTCTACCAAAGAAGGGGCCGATGCTAGGACAGAAACTACCAACTATACCACTCCCCCGAAAATTTCCGACGCTGATGCTCTGAGACAAGAAGTGGAACGTGCCGCAATGCAGCTCATCGCCGAAAGACCCGAATTACTCGATAAAGTGGCCGCTCGTCATGAGATCCTTTCCCTGATGATCAACGGATTCAGTGGAGTGGATGGAATAATGACTCCTCAGAGGGTGAAATTGGTTCGCACGGAGTTGGGACGACTGCTGAAACTCCAAAAAGGAAAGGGTGTCGTTAAAACAAAAACTGCTGCACGCAGAGGATATGAAGAAGTCGAGGGATGCACTACCTAGTGAATGCAACCATTCTTTCCTTTTCCCCCCTCCCCCATGCCAGTTAACGTCGCAGTCCCCGATATCTACCACGCAATGGAGGCCGCTGATCAGAAAATTAGGGATACCAACCCAGAACACTCGGCCGAATTTCGAAGCAAAATGCTCGGAGTTCTGTAAACCTCAGAACGTGTGAGAGAGCCCGATGGCCATGCGGATTTTTTCTCCGCAGAAACCGCTAGAAAAATACTTCAATGCGCAGAAGGCCTTATTCAAGACCTCGGTCTCGATGTTCGTGTTGAGATGGAGGAGGCATGAGAGAGTAGAATGCTCGCATGAGTATGAACGCAACGATCGCCCAACTCCTCCGCCAAATCGCGGTGCTGCTCGAGGAGCAAGGCATCGCGTTCAAACCAGCCGCGTACCGCAAAGCTGCCAAGACCGTGGAGGATTTTGCGACGGACATTTGCCTGATTGAAACCGAGAAGGATTTGCGGAACCTGCCGGGAATCGGTGAGGCGATCGCTGCCAAGATTCGCGAGTACTGCGTAACGGGGCGGATCAAGCACCTGGATGATTTGATGGCTGAGCAGGGCGGTGTCTCCCCTGCCCTGATGGCAATTGAGGGCCTGGGGCCCAAGCGCGTGCGCCTCTTGCAGAAGGAGCTGGGCATCGCGACCGTCGCACAGCTGATCGAAGCAGCGCAGAAGGGGAAGTTAAACGGCCTGCCAGGGTTCTCGGAGGTGATGGAGAAGAAGATCCTCGAGAACGCGGGCCTCGTGGGAGAGCGAGCGAAGCGCTACCCCTTGGCAGACGTGAAACCGCATGCGGAACGAGTGCTCAAGACGATCCGGGATGTGCCCGGCGTGGAGCGCGCGGAGATCGCGGGATCGTACCGACGGGAGAAGGCGACGGTCGGCGATATCGACATCCTCGTCGTCACCCCACTTCGTCCGCCTGAGGCGGACTCCGCGGGGCAAGCCAGTGTTTCTGAAGCCATTGCTACACTTCCGATGGTCCGCGATATCACCGCACAGAGCGATAAGAAGCTCTCGTTCGATGTCATCTTGGACAAAGAATCACGGCTGCGTGTGGACGTCCGCTTCGTGAAGAAGGACCAGTGGGGCTCCGCGATCCTCTACTTCACCGGTGACAAGGATCACAACATCGCGATGCGGAAAATCGCGATAAGAAACGGATGGAAGCTGAGCGAGTATGGGCTGTTTGAAGGCGAGAAAGTTCTGGCGTCGAAAGAAGAGAAAGACATCTACGAAAAACTGGGGCTCACGTGGATTGAGCCGAAAGAGCGGGGCGGCGTCCTGCCGGATCCCCTGCCCTTCTAGCGCAGAGTAAACGTGGCCCGCACCGTCACCATCACCTCTTTATCGATGCTGCTGGTGTCGTAGGCGCCGTAATCCTCGACGGAGGTTGAGCCTGGGGCAAGGACCTGCACGACGCCAATGCTGGCGGACTTGAGGGAACCCACGCCGTGGCCGTCGCTGCCGGCGATGTTGGTCGCACGGGCGCGGGCATCCTTCATCGCGTCCGTGAGGAGCTCGACGCGGAGGTCGGGCAGCTTGCTGTAGCCGTACTCAAGCGACTGCGTGGAGAAGAGCACGCCCTTACTGATAAGCGCGTCGACGTTCTTGGCAACCTTCGTGATGCCGGCAACGTCCGTGGAGCGGATCTCGACGTTCTGGCGGAGGATCTGTCGGCGTGGCATGCCGTCGTTGGTGCTGTAGTCCATATCCATGAAGACCGGCGAGACCGTCGCGTTCTTCTCGTCAATGGCATTCGTCTTCAGGAAGGCCGCGACCGCAGCGGCATCCTTGCGCATCTGGTCGTACCCGTCCTTCAATTGGTCGGAGCCGACGGTGCGCGTGAACTGCGCGGTCCATTTGACCGTATCCGACGTGATCGAGCTTCTCGCCGAACCCGTCACCTGCAGCGCGTTATCGAACGACCGCACGCTGTAGAACGTCCACGAGCCAATGATCGCGGCCAACACAAAACCACAGGCGAGGATCAGGGCGGAGAGATTGTTGGTAAATGCTGCACGCAGGTCGCTCATGGACGGATCGTATCGTATACATGAAAAAACGGCAATCACTGGCCTTCGCAGGCATCTACACGTGCAGTACACTCTGCCGTGGAGAGATGGCCGAGTGGTCGAAGGCGCGCGACTCGAAATCGCGTAACCCCCAAAAGGGGTTCGAGGGTTCGAATCCCTCTCTCTCCGCCAGCCAAAAAACCCTCATCGGCAGTGAAAGTATTTGACGCTGAAAATGGACCTCCTAGACTCCTGCCATGAAGAATAAATCTGCGGAAGCAGCATTCACCAAAGTGGATAGGAGATGCTTCGCTGAATATTTTCCCGAGATTCCGTGGAAGATCTCCGGGTGATTTTGGCCGGAATTAAGGGCACTCTGCGGGACGAACCGTTCACGAAGGATCCCGGCGACTTCCCCCTCGAATAGGTCCCATACCGAATTGACGGATACTCTAATGAGTATGGGCAGGATTGGGATTTAGCGGATAGAAATGCGGAATTTTGGCTTATATTCGCCTAAAAGGCTGATTTTCGGGCTTCCACGCCGCAGAGCATTGAGAACTGCACGTCTACCAAATTGGCCTTGCAGGGGGCATTTTGACCCCTAGAATCCCCCTGTCCCTATTTCTTACCCCCTTCTCGTATGAGTTACGTAGTCGCATCCGCGATCAAGGACATGCTCAAGAAGCTCGGCATGATGACCGCCGGCGATTTCCCCGAGGCCGCTTCGGCAGCCATGGAGGATATGTGCAAGAAGGCAGCCGCTCGCGCCAAGGACAACGGCCGCGTTACGGTCCGCCCCTGCGATCTTTGATCTAGAACAACGTGTGTTTTTGAAAGGACCTTCCGTACGGAAGGTTTTTTCAAATGCTGAAATTACGCTCCTGCCTGCCTCTTCAACTCCGCATCAATAAACATCTGCAGATCCCCATCGAGCACTCCCGCCGTGTTGCTCGTCTCCACATTCGTCCGGAGATCCTTCACCATTTGATACGGGTGCAACACGTAGCTGCGCATTTGTTGTCCGAAGTCCGCACTCTCACTCGCGCCTTTGAGATCCTTCTTCTGCGCGAGTTCCTCTTCGCGTTTCTTCTCGAGCAGTTTGGCACGGAGGATGTTCATGGCGAGGGCGCGGTTCTGGAGCTGCGAACGTTCCGTCTGGCAGGCGACGACGATGCCGCTGGGGAGATGGGTGAGGCGGATCGCGGATTCCACTTTGTTCACGTTCTGCCCGCCGGCGCCGCCGCTGCGGTACGTGTCGACGCGGAGGTCGTTCAGGTTGATCTCGATCTCCTTGGTTTCGGTGATCTCGGGGAGGACTTCCACAAGGGCGAAGCTGGTCTGGCGGAGGCCCTTGGCGCCGAAGGGCGAAATGCGGACGAGGCGATGCGTGCCCTTCTCGCACTTCAGGTGCCCGTACGCCATCTCCCCCGTGATGTGGAAGGTGGCCGTCTTGATCCCCGCCTCCTGCCCATCGGTCTTCTCCAGCAGGTTCGACTTCCATCCCTTCCGTTCGCAGTAGCGCAGGTACATCCGCACGAGCATCGCCGCCCAGTCCTGGGCTTCGGTGCCGCCCGCGCCACCGCTGATGGTGAGATAGCAATTGCCCGCGTCGAACTCGCCGCCCAGGTAGAGCTGGAGTTCCTGGTCGACCCAGCGTTTCCGGAGGGCATCGAATTGCGACTCGAGCTCCGGCAGGTCGGCATCGGTGGAAATGCCCGCGAGCTCGCGGAGTTCACTCAGTTCCTGCGCGATGGCCGAGACCGGCTCCCATTGCTTACGGAGCGCTTTAAGCTTGTTAAAGAGGTCCTGTGCCCGTTTCTGGCCTTGCCCTGAGCTTGCCGAAGGGTCACTCCAAATCCCGGGGTCCATCGTCTCCCGTTCCAGGTCGGCTATTTTTTTTGGGATTCCTTTGCCGTCAAAGAGAGTCCTTGCCCGTGTTGACGGCCGACTGCAGCTCGCCGAGTTTTGTGAGGAGTTCGTCCACGGAAAAGGGTGAAAGTACCCGCAAAGTATACCGCGTATTAGGGGTTCCGTGAATGTTTTTCCGACCCCCCGTACCTTCCAATTTTGCCATATTTCGGCTATACTATAAGGAAAACATCATGACAAACGAAATGGACATCTCCCCGGCCCCGCGCCGCCCCAACCTCTCGACATTGCTGTGGCATATGGCCTGGCCGTTCCTGATTTTCAGCTGTGTCCTCTTCTCACTCCTCGCGCTCTCGTGGATCCTGCTCCTCCCCCGCTACACGCGGATCGATGTGGGCGGGCAGCTCCGCACCGCCGAAGGCATCCTGTCATACCGCGAAGAACTGACCGCGCAGATCACCCAGAAGGAAGAGCAGCGCCGGCAGTTGGTTCTCGCCGTCCATGACCCGCAGTTCGAGTGGCTCAAAGACCAGCGCCGGGCACGGATGACGTTGGATGAATTGAACGACGCATTGGTGACACTGGCGAAAGAGACGACGGGGAAAGACGATGTGGTCGCCTTCACGTCACTGCAGTACGACCCGGGGAAACGGACGCTCGCGGTGAAGGGTGACATCCGCAATGTCGGCACCCGCAGCATGACTGCGCTGGCCGCATATGTTGCTGCGATCCGCACACTGCCCTTTGTCGCCTCCACCACCACCCCGACCTTCACCCGCGATGAAAAACCTGATGGGTTCCACTCGCCGTTCATGCTCACCGTCACCCTGAAATGAACACATGGCTTCGTTCCACCGGCGCGTTCATGGGGGGATCCATGCTCCTCGCGCTCTCCGTGATGATGCTGCAGGGGCATTTCCAGGCTCTCAAGGATATCCGTGAATATGGGCTTCCCCTGGCTGCGGAAATCCCCCCGCTGGAGCGCAGGAACACACTGCTGGGACAGCAAATGGAACTGAGTACGCTCGAAGCCAGCCTCCGCACCGATTCGACGTCCGAGAAACTCCACGTCTACGTGCTGCCCGAGGCCGATGACCTCAAGCGCCCGCTCGCCTTCCTGGAAACGGCCAGCACATTTCTCCAGAAGCGGTCGCTGCTGCGCTCGATGTCGGAGATCGAGGTGGGTGACCCCACGGACGTCGCGCTCCCCGACCCGCTCGAGAACCTCCAGTCGCGCACACTCCACTTCAGTGCAGTGCTGCGGCCCGAGGGTCGCGCCGACTTGCTCTCAATCCTCAAGCTCTCCGGCATGCTGACGGTTGGCGACATCCTCTCGCCGGAGAACATCAAGACGCTCTTCAGCCTCACCGAGACGCAGAACTACGCCGGCATCGTGCCGGTAGAACAGTTCCTCTCCGCCGACGTGCTCTCGTACGCGCAGGACCCCACGCTCTACGACCAGCGCCTCTCGCAGGCACTCTCGTCGGAGGAATTCCTGAAATCGTTCAAGAGCCTCCTGCAGGCATCGGGGCTCCCGCATGTGCGCGAGTTCCTGACAGGCGACCTGGGACGGACGCTCGTGGCACAGAAGTTGTGGCCTGTGCAGTTCATGACGGTCGAGAAGGAATCTCTTCGAGATCGTGGGGACGGATGGGTGGAGGTGGATCTGGAACTGAAGGCGTACTCACGGGGGGAGAATAAGTGATGGAGGGCTGGGGTAGGGTTGGGGCTAGGAAAGATGCTGTTCTTTCATGTGTGAAATGTGATCCTAGCCCTATCCCAATCCCTAACCCTTTCTGTAGAGTGTTTCTGCTTCCACTCCCTTTCACCTCTGAGACAGCGTCATCACTCCAACCGGCCGGTCAAACAACTCGAGCGCCGCCCGAGGATCAATGAGCAGATCACGGTACCCGAGGTGATGCTGGTCGCCGATGACGGAGCCACCCGCACACTGACGACGAAGGCGGCATTAGAGGAGGCACGCGCGCTCGGCTACGATTTGATCGAAGTGTCGCCCAAGGCCGTCCCGCCCGTGGTGAAGATCGGCGAGTTCGGGCACTTCCTGTACCAGCTCCAGAAGAAGGAACGGAAGCAGCGCTCGCACAGCAAGCAGGTAGAAGTGAAAATGCTCCGCATTGGGTACCGCACCGAGAAACACGACATCGACCGCCTGGTCGGCCGAGCACGCGAGTTCTTTGAGGAGCGCCACTTAGTAAAGTTCAACATGCGCCTGCGCGGACGTGAGCTGGGCAACAAGGAATACGGCATCAACAAGCTGAAAGGCATCGTCGAAGCCCTCAAGGACGTGGGCGATGTGGAGCAGGAGATCAAGCGCCAGGGGGACCAATTCACCGTGATCTTAAAACCGAAACGATAGCCGTTTCGGGCTCGGGTCCGGGATCGGGCTCGGAAGGGAGGAAAGTGGCTTTTTAGCAGTCCCAAACCCGAGCCCCAGCCCAAGCCCGCTCTTGCCTTTACAACAAATTCCACTACACTCTGGCTCTCCTATGCCAAAGATGAAGTCCCACAGCGGCGCGAAGAAGCGGTTCCGAAAGACGGGATCCGGCAAGCTGGCATTCAAGCGCCGCGGCCGCAGCCACCTTCTGCAGCAGAAGAGTAAGCGCCAGAAGCGCCTGAACCGCACCGTCATCGCCCACACCCGTGATTTGAACCGTCTCCAGGCATTGCTTCCGAATTTGTAACGTCATGGTTCGAGGCGCGCGCCGCGCACCTCACCATGACATCCCCCTTCAATTCCCATGAGAGTAAAACGTGGCATCGTCCGGCATCGCAGACACAAGAAGATCCGCGCCCTCGCGAAGGGTTACCGCGGCATGCGCCGCAGCACGTTCGTCAAAGCGAACGAAGCCGTGATCCGCGCCGGCACCAACTCGTACGTCTCCCGCCGCCTCAAGAAGCGCGACTTCCGCTCCCTCTGGATCACCCGCTTGAATGCTGCCTTGAAGATGAAGGGCCTCCGCTACTCCACCTTTATCAACCAGATGATGAAGAAGAAGATTGAACTCAACCGTAAGACGCTCAGCGAACTCGCGATCCATCACCCGGAGGTGTTTGATAGGGTTGTGGCGACGGTGGGTGTGAAGGCCTAAATTCCAGGATCCAGGCTCCAAATACCAAGTAAGGAGGGTATGTTCCATAGAGGTTTGGATGAAAGAACCCATGATTTTGGATGCAGAGTTCGAAAGTGGGTTCGGACATTGCCCCTCACTCCCCTGATCATCGATGACATCAAACAATTGATCCGATCCTCAGGCTCCGTAGGGGCAAACTACATTGAAGCGAACGAATCACTAGGCAAGAAAGACTGTGGCAAATGCATGAAGATCTGCCGGAAAGAGGCGAAGGAAAGCGGCCATTGGCTGCGCATGTTGGATATCAGGCAATCTGCAGAGCATGAGAAAGAACGCCAAGCATTGATCCAGGAATCACATGAACTCACCTGCATCTTCCACTCCATCATCACCAAATACTATTCCTAAACCTATTCTTCTTCTTTTCCTTACTTGGCTTTTGGATCCTGGAATTTGGATCCTACAACAGGTCTGAAACAACCTCCTCCACTCTCCCCTTCTCTTTGTGCAGCTTCCCGTAATACGCCACCAATGCGAGAGTGAACAGGAGCCCCGAGCAGGCGTAGATGACGTCGCTGAAGATGACGCTGATGATGTCCAAACCAGGGAGGGCTGAGTATTGGATGAAGGAGACCAAGCCACCCAAGATCAGCGACGGGATGAGGAGCAGGAGCCCCATCGCCAGGAGAGTCCAGAAAATTCTCCAGGATTTGCCACGCACGACCGCACTGCTCTTGCGCAATGCATCGCGGTACCGGAGATCGCTGCTCGTGAGGACGATGCCGTAGAAGGCCGTCCGCAGCTGGTAGATCAGGGCAGGGACCAGCAGTGGCAGCGTGAGGAACAGCGGGCTGCAGCGGACGAAGAACGAACTGAATAGAATGGGCATGCTGCCACCACCGCCCTGGAAATACGTCCCGGCGGCGGAGAATGCTGGGGAGAAGGTGGCACGGCACTCCTGTGACCCGAGCAGGAAGAGCACCGCGGGGATCACCGCGAGCATCGCCCACTCGAGCGTGATGACGGAGCGGAGCAGTGACGTGAAGAAGAGGGGGAAGATCATGCGGGCGGAATCGTTGCGGACGGCGCGGAACGACGTGCGCGAGCGCCCCGCGCGGTTCACCACCATGCGCCTACCCACGAGCAGCACGCATGCAAACCCCCAGAACGTGACGAACGTGAGGAGGATGGAGGCGAGCACGTACCCAATGTCGCCGATCTGGTCGATCGCCTGTGCCTCGCTCACCGGCCAATAGGCCGTCAGCAGATCCATGATCACCACCGGGAGGATCAGGAACCACACCAGCACATGGAAAAGGGCAGGTTGTTTCCGCAGGAAAAGCCAAGCCTCAGTAATGAGGTGGAGCGGATGAGCGGAAGATCGTCTCTTAGCCATTGGAATTAATATAGAACTGGGCTTAGGCGTTGTCATCCTGAGCTTGCGAAGGACGACAACGCCGATGTCTATGGTTCGCAAGCTCACCATGACATCGGCTAGCCCTAGCCCTTACTTTCGCTTTACCCGAATGAAGCCGGACACATCGACCGTGGAGAGCTTCTTCTCCTCTTTCGCGAGGATGTCCAAAAGTAGGTTGATGCCGATGGCGTCGCTGGCCATGTGGCTGCACTGGATCATGTTGAGGTGGTGCTTCTTGCCCTCCTCGACCTCCTTCTCGGTGAAGTGCATGGCAAGGATGGTACCGACGCCGGCGTGCGACTGCTTCTCGATGAAGTCCTCGGGGCCGTTGGTGCCGCCAGTGAATTCGGTGGCGACAACTTTGCCCGGTCGGCTGTTCTCGGAACCGTTCACGATGATGGTCGGGTTGCCCTTCTTGCCATACCACTCGTACTCGGGGATCTCGTTACAGGCATTCACGATGTCCTTGAGCGTGTCGTGCGTCTTCTTGCAGATCGTCTTCTCCATGAAGCGCCAGACGAGGTTGTCCGTGATCGTATGGCAGCAGAAAGCGGGGATGCCCAGGAGTTCGGCGGCGCGCTCGGTGCGGAACAGGTTATCGGCGTGGATGGAGCGCCAGATGCGGTCCATGCGCGGGCGGAGCAACCCTTCACTGTGGTTCACGGGGACTCCCGCAAGCGCGTAGACGTCCACCTGCACGGGCATGGCCTTATCGAGGTCAGCGAGTGCGCGGCCCTCCGGATGGTGGATCAGGACGGCATCGATCCGTGTCCCCTTCTCACGCAAACGGTCAGCGAGGAGCATTTCCTGGATTTCCCCGTCGATGCAGACCATCAGTGTCTGGACGTCCTCCTCCCCTGTCCCATTGATGACGCGGGAATCCGGATACGGGTTCCACGTGCGCTGCTCGTCGAACCATTCCTTCTCTTTGCCTTCCAGCTTGGCACCGCGCTCTTTGACACGCTTGAACATTTTCTCGAGGTAGGGCTTGCCGCGCGGGTCGGCGTCGATGCCGATCTCCACGGCACGCTTGAAGAGTTTTTGAAGTTTCATAAAATCGAGGGAAAGTGATCGTATGGGAGCGTAGAGATTTTTTTGGATCGCGGAAAGTGTTTTTCGTAGCTTCGTGTCTTCGTTACTTCGT
>SICS01000008.1 GCA_009691305.1 Candidatus Peribacteria bacterium
GTTTGATCTAACATGTATCTGTATAAACCAAAGGTAATTGCCAAAGCCAATTCAGCGCAGAGCAATGCTGTTACCAATACCTTGCGCATATTCAGCACCTTCCACAATTCCATAAACAATGACCGATTGAAGGCTGTTAAACGAATGAGAACGAAGAGAAAAAAGAATCCTAGGAAATAGAGAGCTGGCTGAAAAACATCTGTCGTACGCTGCTGTAAAACTGTCGCCTTCATATCGACGCCAATGACACCAGCAGTCCTGCCATTTGCATCTCCAATTGGCGCAAAGCCAGAGACGACTTTGCCAAACGAATCGTCAATCATATGATCTGTTGTTGTAGGTTTTTCATACGCAAGAAATATTGCCGGATCAGGATCCGGGTACGGCTGCCCTGGCCACTGAAGCTTATCGTGACCCTGCGGATCAACTATTCCATCATTATCTGCATCCACATCGTTAGTGGTAACTGAATCCAGGTTTGCGTATGGATTAATAGAATGTGAATCAGAAATAAATTCCATTTTTGTTGGATCATTTTTTGTTTTTCGGAAAATGTAGACAAATGTGATGTCGTCGTTGTTCATCCTGATTCGTTCCTGTTGCTTCACCACCTTCATCCACTCCGGCTTCTTCCAATCTGACTCCACTTGCAACGCATCAAGATCTTTCGCATCAAACTGGAAAGCAGCTGTTGCAGCAATCGATTTCACGGTTTCTTTCATGCGGTCGAACTGAAGGTTTTTTGTGTACTGATAGAGGCCGAATGTAATCCCCGCCGACAGCACCGCAATCGCACAGAATGCGGCGATGCTTGCCCGGCTGAGGAAGAATTCCCGAAGACCGGAAAGGGTACGGGTACTCAGGGGAACCACTATAGGACCGGGCTTTATCACAGAGACGGCATCCATTGCCATTGCAGCCCCTACGACGGGCTTCTGAGCGGGCTGTACGGGGTCTTTGTGTTCCAACCGCTTCCACCAGCTTTCAAACATGGCACGCTCCATGCTGGCCATTTCAGGATATCTAAGCATGCAGGCCCGCTTCTCGGTATAATTGAAAAATACGACCGTGTCTCCGCAAATGATTTTTTCAAAGGTGAATGGCAATTGGTCTTCTTCCACAAGCAGTGATTTTCGGTATTCAAAGAGGTCTCGTGACAGGTATCGGCGCCCGAGAGGGGTGTTGTGGGTAATGATGCGAGAGAAGACCCCTTTCTTCCGCCGCTGCCGAAACCATTCGACCATGAAGTCGCGCAGAGGATGGTCTTCGATGGAACAGAAGACCGGCACATAGCCAATCATTTCCTTGCCGCAGTCCAGGAGCTTTCGGTATGCTTTCGCAAGGCCGTCAATGCCATCGAAGTACTCGATTTCCGGACGGTTTTTCTGGTGCTCGACGGACCGGAGAAACGATTCAAATGTCTGTTGCCTGCGGACCATCAATTCACGTTTATGCTTGCTGTCATCCTCCATCCACCGGAGCACAAAATCCAAGGATGTGATGGTGAATTTTTCCGTGCCGTTGATCGTCTCTTTTCGGATAATATTTTTCTGAAGCAATTTTTTGGTCGCCTGATCAAGCACGCCTGTGCTCTTCCCCGAAGCCGACGCGAGGCCGCGCAATGAGAGCGCGTCGTTTTCGAGAAGCCGTCGGATAATGGCGACCTCCGTTGCGGAGAAGCCGGCTTCGAGGAGGGATGCCTCTATGCCTGCAGGGATAAAGTTCATAACAAACTCGAAAGATACAGAAGTTTGCAGATAAGTAAAGGGAACATTATTTATCTAAACGTCAAATGCAATTGGTGTAATTGAATAATGCGCAAGTACTCCTGAAAAGATCTTTTCCGCGAAATGGACTTTTCCTCTTCTGTAAGCGGAAAAATCAGTTCCGTACCCCTGTGGAACATCACGCCCCCTCCCCAATCGACTCGTAGACCTCCTTCGATATCGCCCCATCTTTGTAGAGCTTCTTCGCTGACTTCTCAAACGTCGTCATTCCCAGCTGGTCGTTGGTCTGGAGGACCGAGGTGAGCTCTGCCGTCCGGCTATCACGGATGATATTCTGCACCGCCGGGATGGTGATAAGGACTTCGCGGACTGCGATGCGACCGCCGGCCACAGAGGGGACGAGGCGCTGCGCGACGATGGCCTTCAGGGACATCGAGAGTTGTGAGCGAATCTGGCCCTGCTGGTGCGGTGGGAAGACGTCGATGATGCGGTCGATGGTTTGGAGGGCATTCGGGGTGTGGAGCGTGGCGAAGATGAGGTGGCCGGTTTCGGCCAGGGTGAGGGCTGCAGCGATGGTCTCGGGGTCACGCATTTCACCGACCATGACCACGTCGGGATCCTGGCGGAGGACATGCTTGAGTGCCTCGGGGAAGCTAAGGAAATCTTCGCCGTACTGGCGCTGGCGGACGACGCCTTTGCCATGGTCGAAGAGGTATTCGACCGGGTCTTCCAGCGTGACGATGTTAAGGGGGCTCGCCTGTGCCATCGAGTGGACGATCGCGGCGAGCGACGTGGATTTGCCGCAACCGGTGGGGCCAGTGAAGAGGACGAGACCCTGCCGGTCTGCGGAGAACTTCGCGGCGAGATCCTGCAGGCCGATCGCTTCGAGTGTTGGGATGTCCTTGGGGATCACGCGGGCGGAGATGCTCATTGTCCCGCGCGCGACGGAGCAGTTGATACGGAGCCGGAAGCCTTCCTTGAGGTCGTACGATCCGTCCATTTCGCGGTCTTCCAAAAATTTCTTGAACTTCTCTTCGCCAAGGACTGTCAGCGCACATTCCTCCGCCTGTTCAGCCGCCACAAGCTGCTTGGTCTGTGCGACCAGTTCGCCGTTGATGCGGAAGAGGACCGGTCACCCGACCGTCACGTGCACGTCGGACGCGCCGACCTCGCAGGCCTTCCCAAAGATGGCGGAAACCGCAGCTTTATCCATCGGGATATTGTAGCAGATTTCGCCTTCAAAGTCACTCCTCCGATTTGCACAGTTTCATCAGCCCCTTGCCGATAATCGTCATCGCGCCCAAGTGCAGGCCCTTCTCATCCCCCATCTCCTGCCACTCGCTCAGGAGCTCCGCCTGCGCAGCGGCATCAAACGCGTGCTCGCCTTCTTCCATCGCACGTCGGCAGAGCGTAACGCGCTCGGCAAGGAGTTCGACGAGTTGATGGTCGAGAGCGCGCAGTTGGTCGTGGATGCTTCCGGAGATGCTCATGTAGAAGCGAGTGTAGCATCACGACGTCCCCGCGACACAAGTTGTTGGATGCGTTCGGGTTCCAGGAACAAGATGTACGCTGGGATGAGCGCGAGGAACCACCAGATCGCGAGCAGGAGGGCGATCATGATATGGAACAGGGCACCCCCGGCGAAGAACCACCAGCGGTACCGTCGACTCCAGAGCCCGAATGGGAGGGTGCACTCGAATGCTTTGATGAGCCAGTTGAGCGCGTCGTAGTACGGCAGTGGGATGTTCATGCGGGCGATCGCCCACGCAGGCGGCGTCGCCCACCGGCCGAGGAAGCCGTATGCGAGGACTTTGCCCGTCTGCCACGCGGGCAATGCGAGCTTCTGCCAACCGACGCCGAGGTACGTCATCATGATCTGCACCGAGAGCAGCCGCTGTGGGAGAATGGAAATCGGTTCCCAGGCGAGGAAGGAACCCCGTCGCAATTTCATATCGACCGAGAGCGTCTTGCCGCAGCCGCTGAAGGTGAGCACGAGCATCGTGAAGAGGAAGAGCCGGTCGAACGACGTGCCGAACTGAAAGAGGGTGATCACCCAGTAGTAGCTATAGAGGAGGAAGACGACCGCTGCCGATACGCGTGTGAGCAGGCCGATCGTGAAGAAAAAGAGGAATGCGAGGAATGTAATGAAGAGGAAAAGAGCGATCTGTGGAGAGGGCGGTGTGAAAATAACCGTGAAGATGCGGTCGGGGACATGGAGCGGCATCAGGAGCCCCTTGCGTGAGAAGAACATGCCCACATGGGGCAGCTGCAAGCCGAAATAGAGGAGGAGGAACGCGCCAAAAATGATCCGGAAGACCGCGAGGAGATGCGGGGGACAACTCCGGAACCAGAAATGATTCCATTGTGCGATGAAAGAAAAAATATTCATTGTGCTTGGGTGACGAGCTCCCGCGTCGTGAACACGGGAGTATGGAGGTAGCTGTAGCCTGCAGGCGATCGTTCCCACTGGTCGAAGAAGATGCGCACGGATACGTAGTCCTTGCCGCGTGCACGCTCACGGTCGAGCAGGAGCAATGCGAACTCCAGGAATTTTTTGCGATGCTCGAGGTCGCCATACCGCGAGTACACGCGCAGGTATGTGCGAACATTCTGCTCGGCGAACATGTACGGCAGGTAGTGGTCGATATCGATCGCCTCCCACGTGCCATCGGGGCGCTGCCCTTGATAGAGGAATTCAGCGTTCCACGAGGTATCACCCTGGTACGGCGCCATCATCCCGTAGCTCCAATGTGTGACCCATTCAGGGAAGGGGAATTCTACCTTCAGCATGGTAAAAATGAGGGCTCCGCCGGTGACGGCCAGGTAGGCGAGGACGATGGCCTGCTGCAGGAAACGACGGGGCATTTGCTGTATTCTTCTCTACGTGAAGCCCGTACTCAATCACAAACAGGCGGAGGAGCGGATCCGAAAACTGCGGGACGAAATCCTGCGCCTCAACCGCGCCTACTTCATCGAAGACCGAACGGATGTTTCCGAAGATGTGCGCGATGCCCTCAAGCGCGAACTGATCGAACTCGAAACTCAAAACCCGGAACTCGTAACTCCAGATTCCCCTACCCAGCGCGTGGGCGCGCCGCTGGACGGGCGATTACCGAAAGTCCGCCACCTGAAGCCGAAAGAATCCCTCACCGACGCCTTCTCGCATGAGGAACTGGTGGACTGGATCGACCAGATGCGCCGGTCGCTAGGCAACGACAAGAAGGAGTTCGAGATCATCTGCGAACTGAAAATCGACGGGCTGAATATCTCCCTCATCTACGAACGTTCAGAGCACCCTTCCACGGGTGCAGGATCCTACCGCTACATCCGCGCAGTCACCCGTGGAAACGGTATAGAAGGAGAGGATGTCACGCATACCGTCCGCACGATCGAGAGTCTGCCGCTGACGATAACTATAGCCGCTGGTCTTCGACCTGCGGCACCCCGCTTCCTGGAAATCTCCGGCGAGGTCTACATCACCAAGGAATCCCTGGAGAAGGTGAACGCAAAGCTGGAGGCCGATGACCAGTTTGCAAACCCGCGCAACGCCGCAGCGGGTTCCGTCCGGCAACTCGACCCCAAGGCTGCGGCGGGGCGGGACCTGCGCATGTACTGCTATTCGCTGGACCCCGACGCGGCGGATGCGCTCGGCATCACGACGCAGAAGGGGCTGATGGAATTTTTCCATGACATCGGCATCCCGACCCACCGCGGATGGACCGTGGTGAAGAGCCTGGCGGAAGCGGAGAAATTCTATGACAAAGCGCAAAAGGGACGCGAAAAGTTGGCGTTCGATATCGACGGCATCGTGCTGAAGGTGAACGACCGCCGCACGCAGCATGATTTGGGATCGACCGCGAAGGCGCCCCGTTGGGCACGCGCGTACAAGTTCCCTGCAGAGCAGAAGACGGCACAAGTGCTCGATATCAATCTGCAGGTCGGGCGGACGGGCGCGATCACGCCGGTCGCATACCTGACACCGACCCATCTCGCAGGCACGACCGTGACGCGTGCCACGCTACACAACGAAGATGAGATCATCCGTTTGGACGTCCGCATTGGGGACACCGTCGTCGTGCGGAAGGCCGGTGATATCATCCCCGAAGTGATGGAAGTGATGGTGAATCTTCGCCCCGACAAGACGAAGCCGTTCCGCTACCCCAAGCAGTGCCCGAGTTGTGGGACGGAACTGGTTCACCCAGAAGGAGAGGTCGCCCACCGCTGTCCGAATCCCAATTGCGGCGCCGTGCAGCAGGAGCTGACGGAGCATTTCGTCTCCCGATACGCATTGAACATCGAAGGCCTGGGGAAAGAGACGATCGAAGCGCTGATCGACGGCGGATTTATTGATGACCGCGCGGATATTTTCTCCCTGACTGCGGAAGATTTGATGCAGCTGCCCCTCTTTAAGGAGAAGAAAACGGAGAACGTCCTGCAGTCGATCGAGAAAGCGAAGCGTGTGCCGCTCGAGCGCTTCCTCTTCGCCCTCGGTATCCGCCATGTCGGCCGCGAGAGCGCAGAACTCCTCGCGCGGAGAATCGAGTGGCCGCACCGGAAGCTCACAGTAAAGGAGAAGGCGCAGATCAAGCCCCAAGCGAGCCTGTTCGGGGAAGAAGTCCCCAGCGGAGACGCCGCCGTCTCCGCCGTTCATGCTGTCCATCCCAGCGACATCCAAGCGACGATCCTGAAACTGGGCACCGAGAAGGTCGCTTCGCTGCACGGCATCGGCGATGTCGTTGCGCAGTCATTGCTCGAGTGGGCGCAGGACGATGCGACGGAGGAGCTGGTGCAGAAGCTCGATGATGCGGGCGTTGTCTGCATCCTGGGCGAAGGCTCGGGCATGCCACAGATCTTCGAAGGCAAGACGTTCGTTCTCACCGGCACACTGCCAACGCTGAGCCGCGAACAGGCGCGGCAGATGATCAAGGACCGCGGCGGCAATGTGAGCAGTGCGGTCAGCAAGAAGACGGACTACGTGCTCGCGGGCGACGAGGCAGGCAGCAAACTCGATGACGCGAAGAAATTGGATGTAAAGGTGATCGATGAAGGAGAGTTTACGAAGATGTTGATGTAATGGAAATGCTCTCATGCAAACGGTTTTGCAGCGCACGCGAAGGACACCGCAATGGAATGATTCGTGTTGTCAGGAATGCCTTCTTTCATGAGTAGTGATTTCATGGTCTCCACCAATCTATCGTGGATTGCGAATAGATCACTCTCCGGATGGTCCCGTAGGATCTTTGCAGCCTCTACCGCTGCTCTATGGATGAAATCATTTGGGCAGCTCGGCATATGCACGTCCGCTGCATGTCCCATTCCCACCTCAATTCTGCTCGCATCGACTTCGTGTAAAGTAGGTGGGCTCATCAACAAGACATGTTACGCCTTTACATGGAGGGAAAAGATAAATGTCCTTGCAGAGCGGCAAAGAGCTACTGCTAGACATGAAGTCATCGTCACAAGATCAGCTGCTCTTCGAGAATTCCTCAACAGCACGGCCGAACGCAGGTTCATATTGATGTTTTGAGAGGCCCAAAAGCGCTCCTGTGAACTCGAGTGATCGAGAAGCTGCAGCAAGGTTCTCCCGCAAACGTTCCACATTCCTCAATTGCCATCCTGGCAGGTGATTTTTAATCTCAACTTGCTTGTAATCTCCGATCAAAACAGAAGCCTCATGGGTGCCCTTGTCGACGAAAAAAAGGAATGCCGCCCGATGGATTTTTAATCCGGACTCAGCACATTTTTTTGCTAGTTGGATGATCTCCTGTAACAGTTCTTCAGAATTACTTGGTGGTGACATTTTTCCTGCCAGATCTTTCCAATTATTTTTACTGAAGACGTAACGTTTTCCGTCCATCGATATATCCGTGCAGTAGACATGCGTCGGGTTCTGTGGATCCTGCCGAAACGTTGGGATTGCCGGTATGTCATGCTTCATTAGTTCCTCGTGGACTCGAAGTTCTTGCTCGACAAGCTCGACAGAAAAATTTCCAAGCGGGACTTTGCGGACCATCCGTTCAACTCGCTTCCGCATCCCAGCAACGACTTGGACATCAATCAATTCCGCTTTGCGGTTTGTACCTCGCGCAATTTCTCGGGCAGTAGATTCGAGGGGGATATGCCTTCCATCCTGCAATTCTTTGTGTGCCATGTTAATTATATTTTACACTTTAATTGGTACTTCGGCAACTTCCAACCTAAATCAACGGTTCTTCGAATTGTTCTTCCACGGCTGCCTGCTCTTCCTTTGATGGTGGTGCCGAGGCAGCCTCGTCCCACTTCTTCATCATTTCCTCCACCTGCGCTTTGGGCAGGCAGTATTTTTGGCGAGAGGATGCGATAATCTGCTGGGTGAAGTCTTTCTCAGACTTGGGCGCATCGAGTGTGCGGCCAGAGAACGCCTCACGCAGTTCACCTCCCACCGACATCTTGATGTAGAACTCGCGCACGCCCAGGTTGATGATGTCACGTTCCTTGAAGATCGGCGTGTATTCCTCGGCAAGGATAACAGCATCCTCGGCACCCACGCGGAAGTTGATGATGGAACCCACGTTGCCGAAGACCGTTTTGCGCACGACATCATTGAGCTGGCCCATGTACTGGTGCGCCAGCGTCATGTTCAGCTTGTACTTGCGGGCTTCGCTGAGGATTTCGGCGAAGGTATCGGTCGCGAAGTTCTGGAACTCATCGACGTAGAAGTAAAAGTCTGTGCGCTTCTCCTCCGGCGTATCCGCCCGGCTCATCGCCGCCTGATACAGCTTGGTAATGAACATGGAGCCGATCAGCGACGAGTTCTCTTCGCCGAGCAACCCTTTGCTGACTTTCATGAGCAAAATCTTCTTCTTGTCCATGATCTCGCGAATGTCGAACTTCGTCTTCGGCTGTCCCACCATGTTGCGGATCATGTTGGTGGCGACGAACTGCCCGACCTTGTTGAGCAGCGGCGTGATGGCGTCGGCATCAAATTTTTCGCTCCACGCAGCGAATTCCGAGACCCAGAAGTTCTTCACGACAGAGTCCTCGATGCGCGAGACAATCTTCTGGCGATAGTTCTTGTCGGTGAGCATTTTCAGGATGCTGAGGACCGTTGTGTTCGGACTGTCGAGCAGGGCGAGCGTCGTGTAGCGCAGCACGTGCTCGAGCCGGTCGCTCCAGTTGTTGCCGAAGAGTTTCTTGAAGATCTGCAGGAAGCCGATCGTCACCTGCATTTTAAACGCGTCGTCGACCTTTTCGAGTGGGTTGAAGGCGATGGGGAATTCGGTGTCACCCGGGTCCACCAGCACGACATCGTTGATACGGTGTTCGGGGATGAACCGCATAATCGCGTCGATCAAGTCCCCGTGCGGATCGAGCACGGCGATGCCTTCGCCGTTCTTGAGGTCTTCGTAGATGAGAAGCTCCAGGAGCTTGCTCTTGCCCGCGCCGGACTTCCCGATCATGTAGAGATGTCTGCGTCGGTCAGTGCGGCGGATTCCGAAGGGTACGAAATTGTTGTGGTAGTTCGTCAGTCCGAAGCCTGAGACGTCCTTTTCGCCGACTTTCGGCAGGTCCTGCGGCGGGTCGGACTTGCGCGCGAGGACGTGCACGATGTGTGGGACGGTATCGGCGTTGGGGAAGTGGTAGAGCGTCGCGACTTCCTTCGCGCTGAGAATAAATGGCGTTGCGTGCGTCCGCGCGCGGAACTGCTCCACGAATTTTGCGCCGTTCACGTGGTGCCCGTGCATCTCGTTGATGTCCTTGTCGTTGAACTGCGAGAAACTTGAGATCACGGCTTCCAGACGCTGCTCCGCGGCCTTTGCGTCGGGCGCGATATACGCGCACCGGATACTGACGCGATACGGCTTGATACCCGATTTCTCCGCGGCCTTCTCGTGCCGCATGTGCGAGACACCTTTGCGCCCGCCCTCGCGCATCCGGTCGCGGATGGAAAAGAAGTGGCTGATGTCGGCGCGGCGTCGGCGCCAGTTACGCAGGTAATGGAACGTGCCGGTGTCGTCCTTGGGTTCCGAAATGATTTGCACCCACACCTGGTCGTCGGGGCCGATCTTCGAGATGACAGACAAGAGACGGGATGCACTGTCTTCCTCGAACATGTCGTACGTCTTGATAGGATAGATGTCGGCGTGGTGCAGGATGATCTCGGCTCCGGCTATCGACTGCTTCTTCGGGTCAAATGCGAGCGTGTAGTCCTTCGTCTCCTTCACTTCTGCATCGGAGAACGTGGAATAGACGAGGCCTTCCACCGTCTCAAACAATTTGTCCTCGAGCACGATATAGAAGTACGTGTACTGCGCGTAGCCGTAGAACTCCAGGCTTACACGCTTACCCGTGAACGTGTTGCGCATGTTGATGAGCAGCTCCTGGAACTTCGATTCCAGCTTCTTCGCCCCCTCAGTCCCCTGGGGGATCACGATATGCATGTAGCGGAGCGCCATACCCTCTATTGTGCCGGAAAATGGCTTACTGTAAATGAGAAAATGCCATCAGAGCGCCCTTCCACGGGCGCGAAATGAGCTCAATAGACGGCCTCCAGATAACACTCCTCACAATAGACAATCTCCGGCCTGTCCGGTGCGTACGTCGTCTCAATCCCCTTCTTACATTTCATACATTCCCTCGACCAAAATTTTCGGGGGTTCCGTTGTGCAAAGCGGTCGAGGTGGCGCTGGTCCGGCGATCTACGGGGAAGTGGAAGCCGCTGCTCACGATAGAACTTCAATTCTTGTGGCGTGATTTTGAATGGCTTACTGGTGATTTCACATTTCACTGCCCAATTCAACACATCATCAGGAATATTGCTGATTGAATCGGGTAACGATGCACTGTCGATGACTTTCTTCACGCTGGGAGGTGGATCCTGCACATCATCCCAGTTCCATCCCTGGACGAGCACTGCCTCCTTTTTCATTGGGTAGTACATCTGTGCGGTTGTTTTGTTGTAGCCAAAGGGAGAGAACGTGAACGGGAAGAATTCCCCCCACTCACCTGTAGTTTGCATATGCTCAATGACTTTCGATATCAGCTTCTCATAGTCTTCCTTGGAATATTGCTTATTGAGGATGCAGTACTGCTTGTGATGGACATTGACGCATCCAAAACAATTTCTCGAACTATGGACAAACCACGAGTAGAAGATTTCGGAGCAATTCATGTGCACTTGGTGGCTGAAGAGGGCATGGTAGACATCATTACCAGCCGTACAGCATTCATAGGATTCGCGAAGCTGGAGACCGTACTGGTAGCAGTCGTAGAGATCCTTGGCGCCGGTGACGATCTGGTAGAGGTACTTTCCGTTCTCGACGTCCTCGCAGTCAAAGCTCTCCCGAGTGTCCTTGCAATTCTGTAGATGATCGCCTGAGCAATTCTGCAAGTTCTGTCCCTGGAATTCCTTAAAAGGATGTCCTTTTTCGACCTCTCGGCGTTGTGACTTCCATTGTTGATACTGCTGATGTGAACCGAGGTCGATAGCTGCGATTTTCGCTTCGTACTGCTCTTTGCCGAGTTGCATATTCTCGAAACAATATTCCTTCTCACGGAGCCCGGCGCAGAGGAAGCAATTCTTGCAACCGACACAGTCGCGCAAGAAGGCAGACGAACTGCAATTGACGCAATCTTGGCTGCCTTTCAGTCCGTAACAGCTATGGATATCCACACAGTCGTAACAGAGTTCGCAGCTGAGGTTGTAGAAACCGTCTACACAAGACGTGTTTTTCTTGAACCCGTACCCGTAGTAACAGTCTTCGCAGAAATCTGCGTGCATGATCAAATAACAGTTCTTGGCGAATCCCGCGTAGTGGATATAGTCCGAATTCTCATTCGTTCCTTCATTCAATAGGTTTTCCGCTGGCACCGCGCGCCAGAGTTCTTTGCATTGTTCAAAGAAGGGTCTAGAGAAATCGACATCGCGGCCATACGTACTCGGATCCCATTTGTCGCTATGCCAGCATTCGCGACAGTATATCACTTTATTGTTGTGCGGCGGCTGCTCCGTGAGCGCATTTTTCCCGCAGAGTCCACACTTCGCCGAATAGAAGTTCCGCTCATTGCACTGCGCAAGCCGTCGCTGTTGCCGGCAATCGGGACAATGCGTGGGTGGCGGGATCGGACATTTCTTTCCCGCAAACACCGGCGACACACGGTCGTAAAAATCGAGGTCGTCCTGGGTGACCTCAAACGGTTGGCTGCAGTGTCTGCAGGATTGCTTCATAACCTTAGTATACTTCCTTCAAGTAGCACTCTTCGCAATAGACGGTTTCGGAGCGGTCGGGTGCATAGGTAGTCTGGATCTCCTTTTTGCATTTTCCACACGCTCGCGGAAATAACTTGACTCCCGACCGCCGCGCGATCCTTTCCTTGTGCCGCTCATCCGGGTGTTTTCGCGGGAGTGGTAGATCCAGCTGCCGATAGAACGCGAGCTCCTGCTTGATAATACGGAACGGGCGGGCGGTGACTAGGCATGTCACAGCCCAGTTCAACACATCATCCGGAATTTCAGTGATTGTTTGGGGCAGCTGCGCTGCTGGAATGACCTTCTGCACATTCGGTTTCTCATCAGACGGCTCTCGCCATGTGTATCCTCGTTTTGTCGCCTCTTCCTTATTCAGGGGGAAGTATTCCATCGAGATCGTCTCATTGTACGCGTAGGGACAAACTGACTTCGGAAAAAATTCGCCCCATTCGGCCGATTTCTTCATGTGAGCGACAAGTTGATCGCGGAGCTTCGCATACTCTTCTTTGGAGTACTGCTTATTGAAAATACAGTGCTTCTTCCTCCGCATGCCCACGCAGCCGAAGCAGTCGCTGCATCCGGAACAATGCGCACAGTATTCAAGGTTACTGTTGTTCGTCGTACAGGTGGTGCAGAACTTGAGGCTGTAGCAGCTATCCCCGCACGACGCGCACTGGTACATCAGCTCCGACTTGTCTCCCCATGACGTGTAGTCCATCGACGATTTGACCGAGAAGGTGCGTGCGCAACGAACGCAATCCTCAAGGTCCTTGCAGTCGTAACAATCCTCGGAATTTTTGGAATCGTAGAGATGGTTGCCGATTGATCGCTCATTGTTTTCATTCTGCAATGCTTTGTGCGGTTGCTCCAAGAAGAACGCCTCAGATTCTTTGCGGATCTTCTGGACTCCATCGAACGTGTTCAGCTTCAGTGCAGTTTTCTGCTTTTCATATTCCTCCTTGGTCAGTTGTTTGTTCATGACCATGTACTGCTTCTGCCGCTGGTTGATGCAGCCGATGCAGTCCTTGCAGCCGATGCAATTACTGAGAAAGAAACTCTCGCTGCAGTTCAGGCAATCCTGGCAGAAGCGGAGCCCGTAACTCTTCTGGCAATCGATGCATTCGTAACACAACTCGTTCTCGAATACGTTGCTGCAGTCGACCATCGACTTGTTGTGGAAGATGCGGTTGCCGTAGTAGCAGTGCTCGTTGTAGTCGGTTTCCGCAATCAAGTAACAGTCCTTCAGGTATCCCGCACAGTTCACGTAGTCGCTGTTCTGCATCGTGCCCGGGACGACGAATTGCCCCTGATGGGGAACAACGCCGAGCAGCTCAGCGAACTGCTCAAAGAACGGACGCGAAAAGTCCGGATCGCGCCCGTAGGACATCTCATCCCACCCGTCGCCCCACCATGCGTCAGGCATGTAGACAGGAAACGTGTGGTCGGGATGGTATGGCGAGATAAACTCTTTCCCGGTGAGGTCGCATTTCCTTTTATAGAGAGTGCGAGCGTTGCGTTCGATGAGCCGGCGCATCAGCCGGCAGTCGGGACACGACTTCGGCGGAGGGACATCCATATTTTTGTAGAAGTCCTGGTCACGGGAAGTGACCTCGAACGATGCTGTGCATTCCGCGCAGGTGGCCATGGCCTCAATATACTTCCTTCAAGTAGCACTCTTCGCAATAGACGGTTTCGGGGCGGTCGGGCGCGTAGCTCGTCTGGATCCCCTTTTGGCACTTCATGCATGCGCGGTTCCAGAGTTTGCGCGGATTCCTCCACGCGAGACGGTCATCGTAGCGGACATCGGGATGGAGACGCGGGAGGGGGAGGTTCATGTCCCGGCAGAACTGCAGTTCCTGCTTGATGATGCGAAAAGGCCGGTCTGTTTTTTCGCAACGGATGGCCCAGTTAAGGACGTCATCCGGGATATCGGTGATGCTATCGGGGAGTTGTGCGGCCGGGATGACTTTGGCGACGTCGGGCATGCGGTCGGTGAGGTCACGCCACAGGAACCCTTTCGCAATGGCCTCCTCTTTCGTCAGCGGGAAATATTCGTTGGCGAGCGTTTCGTTGTACCCGAACGGCGCGTTCTTTGCCGGGAAGTATTCCCCCCACTCGCCGCGCCTTCGCATTGCGTCGATGATCTCTGGAACCAGTTTTTCGTATTCCTCTTTCGTGTATTGCTTGTTGAAGATGCAGTACCGCTTGTGTTTGAGGCCCACGCATCCGAAGCAATCTTTACAGTGCTGGCAATATTCGGAATAGAGAAGGTCCTGGCTGTAAAAACAGAAGAGGCAATAGGCGCCGTGGTAGACCTCGATGGCGCCGAGGATGTCGTAACAGAGCTCCACCTTCATATACATGTTCGAGCTGTGCTGCGTGTCTTTGATCGCGACTCCCACGTACGCATGTAGGCAATCCTGGCTGTCGGTGAGGTCGAAACATTCGGTGCAGTGTTTGGAATTTTCGATTTCGTCGCCGGTGCAGGCTTCGCAATTGACGATATTCGCGAAACGATGGACGCGTGACCGCTCGATCTCGTGCCACTCCTTCGTAAGCGCTTCATGCGCGGTGTGGGAATTTTGGAAACTGAGGAGTGTCTTTTGATATTCCTCTTTGCTGACGGGCTTGTTACGGACGTGAAACTCCTTCTGGCGCAAATTGCTGCAGAGGATGCAGTTCTTACAGCCGAGGAGGTTTGTGGAGAAGTGGCAGTCTGAACAATTTTTTGAGAAGGCAAGGGACGTGCAGCCATACGAATCGTACACGCCGACGCAGTCGTAACACCGTTCGCTGTCATAGATGTAGGAACAGTCGACGCAATTGCGGCACTTCTGCAGGAGTTTGCCGTAGTAGCAATCCTCGCAGTACTCCGAGGAGTTCGTGAGGTAACAATTTTTGCTGTACGCGGTCCCCGTCGTAAAGTCGCAGTTCTCGTTCGCGAGGACGATCAGCCCCATGCGCGGGACGGCTTTGTGGAGGTCTGCCCATTGTTCGAAGAAACTCCGTGCGGGGTCATACGTCCTGTTGTCCTTGGATGCCTCCCACCCGTCCCCGTTCCATTCGTCGTGGCCGTACACCAGATAATCTTTTCCCCACAGCGCTCCTGCTTCGTAGATGGAGACCATCGGCTTTCTCGAGAGGCTGGATTCCGCCTTATAGAGGAACCGTTCATTCCGGTGGCATGTCCGCCGCTGAAGACGGCAATCCGGGCAGCGTGTCGGTTCCGGCAGAGGAATAGTGATACTGCCGAACGTGAAGGCCATGCGTTTCAGGAAATCCCTCTCGTCATCGGAGAGCAGGAATGTCTGGCCGCATGTTACACACGTTTTCACGCCCTCAGTATACCTCCTTCAAATGACACTTCCCGCAATTCAAAGAGAAAACATTCACGAGAGATTGAGATATCCATGCGTACCCGTCCGTAAGAGATGGACGATCCCCGGTTCTTGTTGCCGGAATAAGACGACCCAATTGTGGGTGATATGTGCGTCGAGGGTTCCTTGCATGTCTCCTTTTAACGGATGAATATTGTATCGCTCAGGAAAAGGGGGGCCTTTTTGAAGTTCCTGAAAGAATTTCTGGAGCTGTGGCATGTTCCAACCAGCCTTCTTCAGACGCTTCACATCTTTATCAAACTGCCGATGAAATCTAAATTTACAGGTCATTGATGTACTTCTCGATGTCTTCGGCGGTCTCCAACGTTGCAACGATATCCGGGTTACGGATCTGCTTTAGCAGGCTTGCCTCAAATTCAGGAGTGAATCCGTTCACTGTTACTCGAGGAAGAGGCACAGTTCCCTGCATGGTGGTGTGCATGAAAAACAGCCGAATGGCGGAACTTACATCTAATCCATTTGCCTCAAAAACCTTTAGGGCATCGCGCTTGAGCTTCCGTGGCATACGGATATGGATATCGTCAGAGGGGGAAGTGGCCATGTACACATAGTACCACGTTGTGGATACAATGGTCAATAGACCTCCTTCAAATAGCACTCCTCGCACAGAATCTTCTCCTTTCTGTCGGGTGCATACGAGGTTTGTATGGGTTTCCGACAGGTTGCGCATGCCCGATCCCAGAGCTTGCGGGGATTCCGCGATTCTTTGCGGGAACGATGACGACAAAAGAAGCACTGGTCGGGAACCGGGAGTCCACGACTGCGGTAGAAAGCGAGTTCCTGCGGAATAATTTTGTAATTCTTACGGCAGGACGTGCACGCAAGTGCATGGGAAGAAATATCGTCCGCAACGTCCTTAATCGCATCCGGGATTGGGTATTGCTGTGGAAGAAATTCCTTCTCATCGTCCGTCCGCCACTGGTATCCGCGTGCTGTCGCGACTTCCTGCGTGAGTGGAAAATGGTCGAATGCAGTCGATTCGTTATACGAAAATGGGGACAGGGTGACGGGAAAGAATTCACCCCACTCTTTTGTTGATTGCATGTGCGCAATGATTTTCGGCACCAGCCGCTCGTATTCCTCTTTCGAGTATTGCTTGTTTAGGATGCAGAACTTTTTCCTACGTACCCCGTTGCATCCAAAGAGGTGGCTGCTGTGGAGACAGAACGTGGAGTAGAGCAGGTCGGAAATTTGGTCGAGGCAATTGGATGTGAATAGCAAATGGTTGGCGTTGTAGCCGCAGACGCCGCACTCATAGAGCTGTTCTCCTTCCCCGACCGCTTCGCAGTCCATGGAATCTTTTACGGGCAGGAAGGCTCGATACACGTTGGTGCAATCCCATAATTGGTTTCCGTCGAAACAGTGCCGAACATTCTTTGATTGGGTGATGTAATCGCCCGTCACGTTTTCATTTTGCCAGCCATGCATATATTTCTGCGCATAGAGCAATTTGCGCTGCTCAAAGTGCTTCTGTGAAGCATTAATGCTCGAGCGGGACTGCAGAGCCAGAACAAACCGGTCGAATTCCTCCTTTGTGACCTGCCGGTTTTCCACCACGTACTCCCGGTTCACTAGGTTGCTGGACATCAGGCAATTACGGCATGAGGTGCAGTTTTTTAAAAAGAGGCAATCCGTGCAATTGACGCAGTCCTGTAGGA
Organism: Candidatus Peribacteria bacterium; assembly: GCA_009691305.1. GTDB lineage: Bacteria > Patescibacteriota > Gracilibacteria > Peribacterales > Peribacteraceae > JABFSS01. Next base: position 17,012 of record SICS01000008.1, read on the forward strand.
AGGAGCTGCTGTAGCACTGCTGACAATCGATACACCCATGACACAACTCGCTTCCCCGGACGCGGAAGCAGTCCAGGCAGTCGCGCGATCCATTCAGGCTATAGGAGTAGAGGCAATCGCGGTTCTCATCGGAATCGAAGATGAGGTAGCAGTTCTTGTTCTTGCCAGAGTAGTTGGTGTAGTCGCAATTTTCGTCATACTGATAACCAGTGAACAGGTTCATGTGTGGCACTGCCAAACTGAGTTCAAGGTACTGCTCAAAGAATGGCCGGCTGAAATCAAAATCCCGGCCGTATTCCAGAGGATCCCACTTGTCCGAGTACCACACCTCTTGGTCGTACACTTTGTACGGTGACGACGGATGGATATTGGAAATGATGTCTTTCCCGGTCAAATCACATTTGCGTTTGTAGAGATGGATCTCATTGCACTGTGCAGCCCTCCTCTGCTGGCGACAATCCGGACACTGCGTGGGCGGAGGGATCTGCATCTTCTTTCCGCCGATGACCGGGGAGACCTTGTCGTAGAAATCTAGGTCACTCTGGTCGATGACGAAGGGGTGCTGGCACTGGGTGCATGTCTGTTGCATGCGGTTAGTCTGGCAAATTCCCAATAAACGTCAATATATACAACGGAATTCATACTACTATTTTGGCTTGTATTAGAGGAAATATGACAGTAGGATTCTATAAATCGTCAGAAAAGTTGACGCTAATTCTCCCACGCCACCCATGCACGACGCACTCCTCACCAAACTCGGCCTCAGCCCCAAGGCGGCAGCCGTGTACCTCGCGTGCCTGCAGCTGGGCCCATCCGGCATGACGGAGATCGCCAAGGCGGCATCACTCAAGCGGCCGTCAACGTACCTGGTCGTCGATGAACTCTTGATGCGCGGATTCCTGAGCGTCTCGAAGAAAGGGAAGCGCACGCTCTACGCGCCGGAGCACCCGCGTCGTTTTCTCCAGCAACTCAAGACCCGTGAGCGCGAACTGGAAGGCATGTTGCCCGAGCTGGAAGCGCTTTACTACGAACCGCGCGACAAGCCCCGCATCCGCGTGTTCGAAGGGCGGGAGGCGATGATGCAGATGTACGAAGGAGTGTTCCGCCGGCTTGCCGAAGAGCGCGGTGAACTCCTGTTCTACACCGCCATCGGGGACCTGCAAGAAAATTTCCCCGAGGCACTCGACCGTTTTTTCACACTCGTCCGCGGCCATGATGAATTCCACATCCGTGAATTGAACATGGGCGATGCACGAGGCATCCAGTACGCGAAAGATGCCAAGCGGATGGCCGGGAAGAATCACCAGATCCGCCTGCTGGACCCCAAAAAATTCCCGTTCTCGGAAACGGACAACCTCATTTATGGCGATACCCTGATGATGTTCTCCATCAAGCGCGACATCTTTGCCGTCGAAATCGGGCACAAGCAAATCGCCGACGCCCACCGCGCCCTCTTCAATGCGGCCTGGGAAGCGGCCGCTCCGATGTGAGAATCACGGCGTAGTCTCGGCTGCTAAGAGCAGCCGGACGAAGCCGGATGGTGCCGTGGAGAGGACTCGAACCTCCACATCCTTGCGGATTCACGCCCCTCAAGCGTGCGCGTCTACCAATTTCGCCACCACGGCACGGTGGGACCAAAAGAACGAGGCTACGAGTGTAGCAAGCCCTAGCCGAAGGGCAAATCCCCTATTGATAGGTTTATACTCCCAGGGATGTTCTACTTCCTCGCCATTGGTGCGATGCTGGCGTACGCCCTGCAGCAGACGCTGTTAGTGCATCATGCGCGCAAAGTCGACGGGCTGAGCCTGGCGTTCTACCGGAACGTCTCCTTCGGCATCACGCTGCTGCCGCTCCTCATTGGGACGACGAGGTCCGACATCGCGGTGATCCTCTCGTTCTGGCCGCTGTTGCTGGCGTCCGGCATCGCTGGCGGGGTGTACCTCGGCATGATCTTCGCCTCATACAAATTCCTGCCGGCCGGGATCGGCACGAGCGTTTCCATCGCGGTCTCGACGATCTGCATCGGGATGTTCGGATGGGTCTTCCTCCAGGAATCCATTTCGCCCGCAGGCCTGGCGCTGATGGCAGTGATCCTCGTAGGCGTCCTCGTGATGGGGGTGCAGCACAAACATTTTTCGCACCTCGACGGCCGCTTCCTCCTCGGTATTGTCATCGCGGCAGTGGGCACCGTCCCCGTCGCCTTCGTAAAGTACGCGCTCACCGTGATCAGCCGGGAAGCGAACCCACTGGCGAGCGGATATTTCTGGGAACTCTCTATCGGCATCGGCTGCCTCCTTCTCCTATTGGCACGGTCGACCTTCACGTCACATCACATCCAGAAGATCAGCATGCGCGACTTTCTGGTCATCGGCGCATGCTCCGCTCCCACATTGATTGGGACGGGGCTCTTCGCGCTTGCCGTGAGCAAAGGACCCATCGCGATCGTGGGCGCTATCGGCAGCGGCTCCCTTGTCGTCACATCCCTCCTGGCATGGCTGTGGTACCGCGAGAAACTTTCTATGGGTCAGTGGGCGGCCATGGCGCTGATCATCGCGGGGGTCATCGGCCTCAAGTTCGTCTGAACTCTTACAACATCTCCAACAGCCGCTTCTTCTCGCTTTTGGGGATATCCAACGAATCGACAAATTTCTTCAGCGATTCTTTCGTCACCTTCTCGCCCCGCGTCAGCGCCTTCAATTTTTCGTACGCTCCCGCCACTCCGTGCTTGCGCAGCACCATCTGGATTGCTTCGGCAGCGACTTCCGGATGCTCATCCAATTCTTTTTGGATTTTCTTCCGATCGACATCGACTTTGCCGAGTCCTTTCATCAATGACTGGATTGCGAGCAGGTGATAGCCGAAGGCCACGCCGATGTTCCTCTGTACTGTTGAATCACTGAGGTCACGCTGGAGGCGACTCACCGGGAGCTTTTCTGCAAAGTGCAAGAACAGCGCTGTGCTCAGCCCTAAGTTTCCTTCAGCATTCTCGAAATCAATGGGGTTTACCTTATGCGGCATGGCCGAAGAACCCACTTCTCCTTTGATGACCTTTTGACGGAAGACGCCGCGACTGATGTACATCCACATATCACGACTCAGATCGAGCAGGATGGTGTTGATGCGCGACATCAGATGACTGAGCTCAGCCAGGTCATCGTGCGGATTGATCTGCGTTGTGTACTGGAGCGGTAGCAGCCCGAGGCTTTTGACGAACTTGTTGCGAAACGTCTCCCATTTCACCTCCGGATACGCGGCCTTGTGCGCGGAGAAGTTGCCGACTGCACCGCCGAGCTTGCCATTGAGGCGGCCATTCTTGAGCTGATTGAGCTGATGCGTCAGACGCTCGACGAAGACCATCATCTCCTTCCCGAGCGTCGTCGGTGTCGCGGGTTGGCCGTGGGTGAGGCTCAGCAGCTTGATGTTCTTTGTGCTGTTACCAAGACGCTGGAGTGTCCGGAGAACTGCTGTCAGTTCGGGGATGATGACTGTCCGTAGGGCAGCGTGTATGAGAAGACCATATGCGAGATTATTCACATCCTCACTCGTGAGGCCAAAGTGAAAAAATTCGAGCGAGTCCTTCAGCCCTTGGATTTTCGCACCTTGTTCCTTCAGATAATACTCAACAGCTTTCACGTCGTGCTTCGTCACCTTCTCGATCTGTTTGATTCGCTCGTATGCCCTGTCGTTGAAATTCTCGAAGAGCGACATCAATGCCTTCTCCTGCTTGCTCTTCATGCGCTTGAGCTCTTTCACACCGTCCACATTCGACAATGCGATCAAATACCGCACCTCCACCTCCACGCGCGCTTGCATGAGAGCTTCCTCACTGAAGAACGGGCGCAACGCATCGACTGATTTCGCGTAGCGGCCGTCAAGGGGGGAAAGAGGCTGCATTGGCCTCTATTATACACAAAAACAGCTCTTGGGAGCAGCCTTTCTGGCTGCGGTCACCGCGGGCAGAAAGCCCGCTTCTTGTCATTGTCAGCTCTGCTGAGTTTCCCCAGCCTGTGAATCGTCTGCCGGCTCATCCGGAGAATCCGGCTCCTTCGCCTCGATATCGCTCTTGATGCCGAGCTCTTTGGCCTTCTTCTTCTCGATCTCTTTCCCCTGCTCGCCGTCGAACACGACGAGGAATTCCTCCACGCTCATCGTCTCTTTCTGCTGCAGGACTTTAGCAAGCTCATCGAGCTTCGCGCGGTGCTCCACGAGGAAGCCCTTCGCGCGCACGTACTGGTCGCTGATGATCTTGCGCACGTATTCGTCGATCTTCTGCGCCATGGAATCGGAATAGTTGCGCGCCATGCCGGGGTCGACGCCCGCGAACATCGAGCCCTGCTTTTCGCCGTAGACGACAAGGCCGAGCGCATCATCGCCCATGCCGAACTTCATCGCCATGTTGCGCGCGATGGCAGATGCGCGTTCGAGGTCGTTGCTCGCACCGGTGGTGATCTCGTTGAAGATAAGTTCCTCAGCGGCGCGTCCGCCCAGCAGGCCGCAGATCTCGTCGATGAACTTACTCTTGGAGGTCGTGTACTGGTCTTCCTGCGGCAAGAACCACGTGACGCCCAGGGTGGAGCCGCGTGAGACGATGCTAATTTTATGGAGAGGGTCCGCATGCGTGCAGAGGTGCCCGACAATCGCATGGCCGAGTTCGTGGTAGGCGGTGATGTCCTTTTCGTGCTGGGTGAGCTTGCGGGACTTTTTCTCCGACCCGATCGTGACTTTCTCGACGGCATCGACGAGGTCGCGCTGCGTGACAGCGGGGCGCTTCCGCTTGGCAGCGAAGATCGCCGCCTCATTCATGATGTTCTCCAAATCGGCGCCCGTAAGGCCGACGGTCTGCTTGGCGACGTCTCCGAGCTTAATGCTCTTGGCGACCTTCTTGTTGCGCGCGTGGACTTCCAGGATCTTCTGGCGGGCGTTGAGGTCGGGCTTGTCGATGAAGATGCGGCGGTCAAAGCGTCCGGGACGGAGCAATGCCACGTCCAGCACGTCGGGACGGTTGGTGGCAGCCATCACGATCACGTTGGTCCCCTGCTCAAAGCCGTCCATTTCGGTGAGGATTTGGTTGAGCGTCTGCTCGCGTTCGTCGTGCCCTCCTCCGAAACCTGCACCACCGCGTTGTCGGCCGACAGCGTCAATTTCATCGATGAAGATGATGCACGGCGCGTTGCGCTTGGCCTTGGTGAACAGGTCGCGGACGCGCGATGCGCCCACGCCCACGAACATCTCCACGAACTCGGAGCCCGCGATGGAAAAGAAGGGGACGCCCGCCTCTCCCGCAACCGCGCGCGCCAGGAGCGTCTTGCCTGTGCCTGGGGCGCCGACGAGCAGGACGCCCTTCGGGATTTTTGCGCCGATGTTCGTGTACTTGGTGGGGTTCTTCAGGAAATCGACGACCTCGACGAGGTCTTCCTTCGCTTCCTCGGCACCCGCGACGTCGACGAACCGCGTCTTCACCTGCTTGGCGTCCGCCACGCGTGCGCGCGACTTACCGAACGAGAGCGCGGTCGACTGGCTGCGCGCGATCCCGCGGAAGAGCCAGATCACCCCACCGATTACGAGCAGAAAGAAGAGGATGTCGGGTAGGACCGCGAAGAGCATGTTGCGTGTTTCCTGGTTTTCGATGTTCACGATGGTCGGGTTCTTTGGGTCGTTCCATCCCAATTCACTCACGGTATCCTCTCCCTCCTTATATGATTGTAAGATTTTGCCGTCCTTGAGCGTGGCGTACACGGTGCTATCGCGGATGAGGATGTCTTTGAACTCCCTGCTCGCGTAGCCCTGCGTGATGCGGCTGAGCGGCACTTCCTGCGCGTCGGTGTACTTCTTCTCGTTCTCCCACTGGGGGTTTAGGAGGAACGCGATCGACAGGAACGCAAGCAGCCCGAAGAGCAGGATGCTCAGGAGCCACTGGTAGCGGTTGCGCTGCGGCGGACGGGAAAGTGGAGGCACGGGACGAGTATAGGGTGAGGATTAGGGCTAGGGCTAGGACTCTTTCAAGATGTTTTGAACAATTTCTTTTGCACCGTATACTCAGCGTCGATGTCCGCAAAAACGTCCACAAAGGGGAAATGGCACGCATGGCTTTTCCTCGGGTTCGTGCTGCTCCTCTCGTACTTCACGTACTTTCACCGCTACTGGGATCCGCCGCGCGTCTTTTGGGATGAAAACTACCACATCGCGAGCGCGCAGAAGTACCTGCACAACGTGTACTTCATGGAGCAGCACCCGCCACTCGGAAAACTGTTGATCGCGCTGGGCGAGAAGATCTTCCATCCCAATGAGAAGACCGACCAGTTCCTGGCTACCGATTACGGCACGGAGTTCGACGACGGCTTCTCGTTCGCTGGCTATCGCTTCTTCTCGGCGCTCTTTGCGTGGTGGACCGCGCCCGTGCTATTCCTGATCTTCCTGGCGCTACTGCGCAATCCGTTGCACAGCGTCCTTCTCAGCTTCTTCTACATCTTCGACAACGCGCTCATCGTGCACACGCGCGGCGCGATGCTCGAGGGGCCGCTCTCGTTTTTCGCCGCACTGACGATCCTCTTCTTCATTCTCACGTTGCGCGACCGCGGTCGTACAAAGTCGTTCCTCCTCTGGAGCATCCTCTTCGGCGTGAGTTTCGGGCTGATGGTGAGCACGAAAGTCCTGGGGCTCGCATTCATCCTGCTCACGCTCCCCATCCTCTGGAAGTTGTGGCCGCGATGGAAGCGGGCAATCGGGTTCCTCGCCATCTTCGGCACGAGCGCACTGGTGGTGTTCCTGAACATCTGGTGGATCCACTTCTCGCTCGGCCAGCGGATCAACACCGAATTGCCCGACGGCGGCTACTACCAGGCGTCGGACACGTACAAAGACCTCCTCGCAACTGGCCACACCTCTTCACTGACCGGCTTCCCGGTGATGCTACGCGACTCGCTCGCGTACATCCCCTTCTATAACCGTGGCGCCCCCCGGCTCGACTTCTGTAAGGAGGACGAGAACGGCAGCCCCCCGTGGATGTGGCCGCTCGGCGCCCGCACAATCAACTACCGCTGGGAGACACCCGATAGCAGCGCGTACCTGTACCTCTACCTCGTGCCGAACCCCGTCGTGTGGTGGACCGCACTCGCGGCGGTGCTGGTCGCCGCCAGCATGCTCGTCTGCTCGGTCGTGGCCCCACCCAAGCGCCCGCTCAAGAACCGCTTCCTGCTCTTCGTGTTTCTGGGGCTCTATCTCTCCTTTATGATCGCGGTCTCCCGGATCCCGCGCGTGCTCTACCTGTACCACTACTTCATTCCCCTACTCGTGAGTTTCGTCCTCGTCGCGCTCGTGTTCAATGAGATCCAGTCGCTCTGGCGCAAGCCGCTGCAGGAGCATGGCAAGACAATCCTCGCGCTCACGTTCGCCGCGCTGATCTTCCTGGGCCACCAGTACTACCGCCCGTTCACGTACTACGAACCGCTGACGGATGCGCAATTCAACCGCCGCAACATCTTGAACCTCTGGGACATGCGCTGCGTGAACTGCGAACGCAACAGCAGCCTGGTCGTGCCGACGAAAGAGCCAAATTGATTTCTGATACCAGAGGGCAGGCATACCTGCCTGCCGGCGGGCACGTATGCCCGCCCTCAATTCTTTTTCATGAACTTCTTCCAATAGAGGGACAGCACCGACCCGAACATCTGCACGCCATCTTGGACGAGACGGACTTTTGAGCGCTCGATCGCGCTCCACTGCACGGGGAGTTCCACGATCTTCATGCCCCGCCCGATCGCAAGCGAGAGGATTTCGACGTCGAACGCGAACCGGTCGATGGTCTGGAGTGCAAAGATTTCCTGTGCAGATTCCCTACGGAAAAGTTTGCAGCCACACGCCGCGTCGCGAATGCCGGGGTGCAACCCGCGGCAAAGCGCATGGTAGATCCTCCCGATCAGTCGGCGGTGGTGCTGCATCGAGACGCCGGACCGGGAATCGACGCGTGAGCCGATGGCGATCTGGGCGCCCTGCTGTTCCATTGCCCCCCACAGCCGGATGACTTCGTTGATCGGTGTCGCGCCGTCGGCGTCGTACATGAGCAGGAGGTCGCCGGTCGCGGCGAGCATCCCTTCGCGCACCGCGGCGCCTTTTCCGGAATTTTTCAGCAAGCGGAGAACACGGACCGGGAGGCGGGTACCCCACGATTCGGCAAGCACCACGGTGTCGTCGGCACTGCCATCATCGACGACCAAGACTTCTTCGAGATGCAAGGGAGTTGATTCGCCAAAGAACCCGGCGATCGCCGCAAGGGTCTGCGGAAGACGTGGGGACTCATTGTAGGCGGGAATGACGATGGAGAGGGTCACCCGCGGATCCTAAAGGAAGAACCAGCGGAGCGCGACCGGAACGAAGAGAAGTATGGCAAAGGTCCCGCTATACACCGCGGAGATGGTTTCCAGTCGGCTGGATTTGCTTTCGCGGAAGAGGAGGAACAGCACCATCGGGACAAAATAGTACCGCTGCTCGACCAGCCAGGACGGGAGCAGATAGAGGATGGTAGCGGGGTACAGGAGAGTGGAGAACGGCCACGTGAGGCGGGTCGTCCAGAAGGAGAGGAACGAATAGCCGACGGGGACAAAGAACAGCATCTTCAGCGTTGGGGTCTCCGTGAAGTACGTGAGGATGCGGTTGCGCAGGTACACGGAATCGAGCCCTTGGTTGTACCCATGGTCGTTCACGAACGTCATCATGAAGATGAGGAAGAACACCAGGAAGAGCGGCCACAGGATCCTGGATGTGCGGAGTGCGGTGATGATCCGCTTCGTGTTGCTCAGGTGTAGTGGAAGGAACATGAAGAACGACAGGAAGAGGCAGAAGTAAATGTTGCCCGGATGAAACGACGGGAAGGGGTGCGACTCCTTGTCGCCGATGGCGATGCCCTGGTTCCACCACACAAACGCGGCGAAGAGCACGATGCCCATGATGAAGACCGCGACCGCGGAGAGGAGCCGCACGCGGGTGACGCGCGTCCGGTAGCGTTCACGGATGCGCCGCAGCAACGCAAACAGGATGAATTTCTGTCGGACAATCCGCAGGAAGCCCGGAAGCTCCGCCAGCACGAGAGCGGCGAGGAGGAACAGCAGCCAGATGATGTTGTTCTGCCGCACGAGCAAGGACGCGGTGATCATGGCCGCGGACGCCGTGTACCAATGGCGCAGGAACAACCACAGCGCCAGTAGGATGACGAAGAGGGAGAACGCGTCCGTGTACACGAATAGGAAGTACGGGAAGAGGATGGGCAGGAACGCGTACTGCACCACGCGGGTGGCCGTCGCACGCGGGTGGAGGATCCCCAGAATGGCACGGAATACCGCCACCGAGAGCAGGCTGATGAGGATATTGATGAACCGATAAAAGTTCAGGTCATGGATACCAGCGGCACGCGAGAACGCGAAGAGGACGAGGTGGTAGCCCGGCAGCATCGTCAACTGATGGTCAATGCTAAAGTCGCCTTCGTGGAACCTGCGCAACTGCTCGAAGTGGAAACCCTCGTCACCAAAAAAAGATTCACCATGGATTGCGAGAAACGCCATCAGGAACATCACAGCGATCATGATGCCGCCGATCTTTCTGGACCTGCGCAATTCGCCGTCACTGTTTTTTCGTCTGGGAAACGCTGACACCGGAACACTCTATCATATCGCGCGCGGCGACGTTATGATACTCTCCACATCCTATGCAACAACAATCGGTCGTGTCGCGGATGGTCCGCTCACCGCTGACGTCGTGGGTCCTCCTTGCCGGAGTACTCGTCCTCATCCTCATGCAGGCGTACCATCCGTGGTGGCGCACGCACCTGGAGGCGGACATCGGCACGTTCCACGCTCGGGCGGTCCACTTTTTGAAGAACGGCACCTGGGCGGGCATGGAGTACAACGAGTACCAGCCGGGCGCGCTGTGGTTCTTCGTCTTCGTCGCGTCGTTCACGGCTAACTTCGCGAACTACGACGCGTACCTGACGGCGATCATCTTCATCAACGTGCTGTTGATCGTGTTGCACTTCCTCCTCTTTGAACGGTTCAGCCACCGCGCGGCGCCCCTCGTGTTTGTGGCCCTCGTGGCCGCAGCCGGTCCAATCCTCCTGTACCGCTTCGAATTGCTCGTGAGCCTCCTCACGGTCTGCGCGTGGGTCCTCTTCCGACGGAACCGGATGGAACTCGCCGCATTGCTTACGGGGCTTGCGGTCAGCATCAAACTGTACCCCATCGTCCTATTCCCGCTCCTCGTCGCGCCATCCCTGAAGGCTCGCGATTGGGCGGAGTGCTTCCGGACATCGCTGTTCTTTGGGATCGGCGTGCTCGCGCCCGTCACGTTCGCTGTGCAATTCGGGGCCACGATCACAGATATTCTCCATGGCATAGCGGTCCATGGGCTCAAGCCCGTCGGACTGGAAGGGCTGTGGGGCGCCGTCGTCACCGCGCTCCAATGGATCCTTTCGATCCCTCTGCACATCACGCCCGGGTTCGGCGTCCATGGCCTCACGTCCGATCTGCCCTTCCTGTCTAACACGCTGCTCAATTCCATCTGGATCCTCCCGACAGGAATCGTGTTGTTCTGCATCCTGTATGTCGGACGCAAGCGCGGCTTCACCGATCCCGGCTATGCTTGCCTGCTCCTGCTCACATTCCTGACGTTCTCCAAAGTCGTAAACCCGCAGTACCTGTGGTGGGCGACGGCCTTCATTCCGCTCATGCCAGTGTCATGGTTCGGTCGGGAAACGAGGAAGATGATCGTCTTCATCGTGCTCGCATGCCTGCTCGTGACACAGATCGTGTATCCTCTCTACTACACGGAATTCCTCAAGTGGTACGACGGGGCATCGGACACATCGCCGTTCCTGTTTACCATCATGGCCATTCGGAATGTCGTGATGGTGGCGCTTGTCGTGATAGGCACAGAGCGGCTCTTCCATCTTCCGAAAACCGCCGCATGAGCTATTGGCCGGGCACAAAGCCCGCAGCCTCCGCCACCGCTGCATTGGGGAAGTAGATCCGATTTACAGGAGAGAGATTTTGCGCTGACCGTGACGTGACCGGATAATATTTCTTCCCGCGCTTGGAGGCGACGAACTGCATGCCGGAGGGAATGGATACCGACGTGACTTCTTTGAGGAGATCGCGAGCGGCAAATTGGAATGATCCGCTCCCATTGGGGATGATGAGCGTACCGCCGAAGAAGATTCTTGCATTACCGATAGTATCGCCAAAGATGGTGCCGTCCCTCGCCCCGAGAATCCGAACGACGGGAATCTGCGGCCTTGCATCTGCCTGAAGAACAATCGGCATGCTTTCCTGTTCCGTGATCCGAAGAATCGTGCCCAGCAGCATCCCCAGGATCAGGGCGAAGAGAATCGCAAGAATGATGAGAATCCTTTGGCGCATTGCCCCACAGTGGCCTGCAGAAAGACAGCTCAACAGGGGCGTTGAAAGATTTCTTTTGCGACTATCTCATTTTATTAGATCCTGAAGCCACAAAATCGGTTCCACACCACTGTGGAACATCGTCCCAAAACCCCCTATCCCCAAACCCCTTTCCCCCTGCACGGGAGAAAGGGGCTTACCAAATTCCATGCAAACCCAATCCCCCCCCTCTCCCTGCGCCGAAGGCGCTGGGGGAGGGGTCGGGGGAGGGGGTAAAGGATCCGAATTACTTCTTCGACGATGACGATGCCCCTGCGCTGGACGGCGGCGTGATCTGCACGGGGACGACGTCGACGATCTTGTCCGAGATCGGGTCGTAGAGGATCGCGCGATCGTTGGTGACGATCAGGTGGTCGCCGTTCTTGGCCTTGGCGTAGAAGGCGTTCCGCTCGCGCAGCTGCTTCACGTCGACAATCGTGGCGACGGTCGGCTCAATGCCTGCAGGGATGGTGTACAGCCTGCGGACCTTCTCGATGACCTGCTTGGCAACTTCCTGGTTCTGAGCCTCATTACCGCCGGTCTGGCCAACCTGGACGGAAAGTTGGGCGAGCTTGTTCTCGGCATCTCGGCGGCGCATGTCGAGGACGACAATGACAACGACTAGTGCCAAAAGGAGGACAATCATGAGGGGTTTCGGGCGGCTTTTCTTAGGGCTTTCAGAAGTGATATCCATTGAAAAAAGGGGAAATGTCGTGTGGATGCTAAGCCCTTCCACCGGACAAATCAAATCCGTATGATCCCCCCATGATGTCCACCGCCGCCCTACGGCCTTTTCTAACGACAACGCTCGATTCTAGCGATATTTCAGGGCTCGGAGCCAAATACACCGGGAAGGTGCGGGACGTGTATACCGAAGGGGACCGGGTGATCCTCATTTCCACGGACCGCCAGTCAGCGTTCGACTACCAGTGGTGCACCATTCCGCTCAAAGGGCAGGTCCTCAACCAGCTCAGTAACTGGTGGTTCGAACAGGTGAAGGACGTGATGCCCACCCACGTGGTGGCCGTCCCCGACCCCAACGTCACCGTCGCCAAGCGGCTGAAGATGTTGAAAGTGGAAGTCGTCGTCCGCGCCTACATGACGGGATCGACGTCGACCTCCATCTGGGTGAATTATGAGAAGGGCGTGCGGGACTTTTGCGGCAATCCCCTCCCCGACGGGATCAAGAAGAACCAGAAGCTCGACAAGACCATCTTCACCCCGTCGACGAAGCCGGAAACGGGACACGATGAATCGATGAGCCCGGCGCAGCTGATCGCCCTGGGGCTGACGACGCCCGAGGAGATCGGACTGGTGAAGGAGTACGCGTTCGCGCTGTTCAAACGCGGACAAGAGGTTGCTGCAAAACGTGGCTTGATCCTGGTCGATACCAAGTACGAATTTGGGTATGACTCCAACGGCGTGCTCCGCGTAGGCGACGAAGTCCACACGCCCGATTCTTCCCGCTACTGGGTCGCCGCCAGCTACGCCGAGCGCTTTGCGCAGGGAAAGGAACCCGAGTCGCTCGACAAAGAGTTCTTCCGACTATGGCTCAAGGAACAGGGCTTCGTGGATGATGGCCGGCCGCGCCCCGCAGTGACGGATGATGTGCGCGTTATGCTCGCGGAAAAATATATCAACCTGTACGAAAAGATGACCGGCCTCGAGTTCCATGTGCCGCAGGACCCCGACGTGATCGGCAGGATCAAGAAAAACCTGCAGGTCCATGCTGCCTGAATCTACCAGCTCAAATGCCATCCTTTGGCGATACCCTGCCGCTGCACATAGCCCGCCGGCACTTCGAGTGCGAACGCCGACGACGCGCCGTAGGACACATACTGCGCACAGGGGTCCGCCTCACACGGGACCATCGTCGACGCAGAAACGACGTTCCTCTGGTCATCGAAGAAGATGATGTCGAGCGGGATCAGCGTGTTCTTCATCCAGAACGCCAGCTCCTGCGGCTGGTCGAACAGGAAGAGCATGCCCGATCCCTCCGCAAGCCCCGTGCGCCCCATCAACCCCAACGCACGCTGCTCCTCCGTCATCGCCAATTCCACATCCAGTTCAATCCGCTTCCCTTCAGGCGACTCCAGAGTGACTGCCATCTTGTCGAATGACACTTTGACCGATGAAGCAGATGAGCAAGCAGAAAGAACAAGTACGAGGCCTATCAAAACTCCAGAGAGGGAAATTGCTTTCGTCATAATTCATGCAGTACGAAGAGCTTCAATCGCCCCCTTCCGATCCTGAGCATCAAAAATGAAACTCGCAGACACTAGGTTATTCGCCCCCGCCTTCTTGCACTCTGCTGCCGTCAAAGAGTCGATGCCACCATCCATCTGAATCATGAGTTCCGGATGGGCCTTGCGGAGCGCGGTGACCTTCCCGAGCACTTCGGGCATAAACTTCTGCCCGCTGAACCCCGGATGCACCGACATGATGAGGACAAGGTCGACCTCATCGACGACATCGCCAATCGCACTCACCGGCGTCCCGGGATTGAGGGCTATGCCGGCGGTCGCTCCGGCTTTATGGATATGGCTGATGATATCTTTCCGGTCTGCAGTGGAGGCCACCGCTTCGGCATGGAACGTAATGTTCTTCGCGCCAACGGCAAAAAATTCCTTCAGGCGCTCTTTGGGGTTGCTGACCATCAGGTGCACATCGAGTGGCAGCGACGTCTTGAGATGCTTGAGCACGGGCGCGCCAAAGCTGAGGTTCGGCACGAAGTGCCCGTCCATCACGTCGACCTGCAGCCAGTCGGCGTACGACTCAATGCTCGTCACCTCGTCCTGCAAGTGCGCGAGGTCGCACGAGAGGATGGAGGGGGTGATGAAGACGGATTTTTTGGCCACGGAACTATCATACAGCAATCTCCGCCACCATAAGTTGCAGGGAAGAGAATGTGGAGTAATGTAAACTCTAATGGAAACTTCTGAAGCAATCCCGGTGGAGACCCCCGCATCTGTACAGGAGATACGCGACGTGCGGCAGCCGTACTCGGACGAGACCCTTGGGACTCTTCTGGAACAGTACGCCGAAACCGCCAGGAAAAATTTTGGAAGTGGAGCGAAAGCGCAGGTCTTCACCATGAAATTCTATGGGCCCTCCAATCCAGAAAGGCGTTCCCGTGCAATACAGATCGCAACAGACACACTGAATACTCTCTGTGTGGGGTTCCGCCGCACAATCACATTACGGACACCAGTAATGCGGGATGCGACGCAGGCTGTCGTGGAGGAAGGGATCCATCTCGACCCGAATGATCCAATCAGCGATATGAGCCTCCTGATTGATGACACTACCAGCCATGTCACTGATCCAACCACTGACAAAGAGCCCCTTCCGAAGCAGAAGACACCCAAGGTACCCGAGAAAAATACGGTTGGTGCCGCTTCAGACGCCGCTTTGAACACGCTGAATACAATGAGGGAGAAGAGGAGAGCTGCCAAAAGAGCAGGGCAGAAACAGTGATCACTCCAAATCCTCAATCCTCTTCACATGCCGTCCGCCTTCGAACTCGGTTTCGAGGAATGCGTCGACCATCTTCTTCGCGAGTTCCGGGTCCAGCATGCGTCCACCCAGGCTGAGGACATTCGCGTCATTGTGCTGGCGCGTGATGATGGCGTCGTCGACCGTGCAGCACCGCGCTGCGCGGATGCCGCGAACTTTGTTGGCAGCGATGGATTCCCCGATCCCGCTGCCGCCGAAGACGATGCCAGGGCACTTCTGCTCAAGAACGACTGCGCATGCCTTGCGGATGAACGGCGGGTAATCGACCTGCTCCTCGGAGAACGTCCCCTCGTCGATCACATCAATCCCGCGATCGAACAGGTGCTTCTTGATGATTTCCTTGAGCGGGTAGCCGGCGTGGTCGGTGCCGATGGCAACACGGGGGATCTTCTTCATGCACCACCCATGCTACTCTACCGGGCGTATGGATCGGAAGTTCTTGATTGCCGCAAATTGGAAGATGAACCCTGCCCCCGCAGGATTCGATGCTGCAGACTCCCCGTTCCGCGCGGAGAGCGCCGTCGATGTGATCGTTTTGCCCACATTCGTCGACCTGCAGAAGGCGATTGCTGCGAAATTGTCTGTTGGAGGCCAGTGCGGCCGCTCGGAACCGTCCGGTGCCTTCACGGGGGACGTCAGCATCAGCCAACTCAAGGCACTCGGCTGCCGATACATCCTCTGTGGCCACTCGGAGCGGAGGAGACACCATGGCGAAACGGACAAGATGGTTGCAGAGCAGGCCATCGCGACACTCGAGGCGGGTCTCCACCCGATCGTTTGTGTGGGGGAAACCGAGGAAGAGCGGAAGGCTGGGAAAGAGAAAGACATCGTTAAAAAGCAGATGAAGGGGCTCCCCGCCGACGTCACGATTGCCTACGAACCGGTGTGGGCGATCGGCACGGGCAAGAACGCGACGCCCAAGGATGCACAAGAGATGCATGGCTTCATCCGTTCACTGCTGCCAAAAGACCAGCGTGAATCCACGCGTATCCTGTACGGCGGCTCCATGAATGCCGCGAATGCGGAGGAGCTCTTGAAGCAGGAAGATGTTGACGGTGGGTTGATCGGGGGTGCGTCGTTAAAGCCTGACGAGTTCAGGAAGATTGTGGAAGCTGCTGAGGGACTCTCGAAATGATCAGCTACGAACCCACTGTCCACTCCCGACGTTCTTCACTGCGCCGTTCAATTCGAGCACGGTGAGGACCGAGCTGACGACAGATGTCATGAGGCCGCTCTTCTGCACGAGCTCATCAACCGGTTGCGGCATCGTGGTGAGAACACCGAGAAGTGTCCGCTCATCATCCGTCTGAGCAACGTAGGAGCTCTTCTCGAGATCGTCTGACGGGACAATCACGCCAATCTCCTCAAGAACATCTCTTGGAGAGCTCGTCAGCCGGGCCTGATGTTTCCTGACCAGCGCATGGCATCCGGCAAAATTCGGATCGAAGATCTGCCCAGGCACTGCGAAGACGTCGCGGCTGTAATCGAACGCCAGTTTCGCGGTGATAAGCGCGCCGCTACTCTCGGGCGCCTCCAGCACGATCGTTGCCAGGCTGAGCCCGGCGATGATGCGGTTGCGGAGGGGGAACGTGAACATATCGGGCGCCATCCGGAGAGGGAACTCGCTCAGGATGAGCCCGCCTGCCGCGACGATCGTATCCGCAAGAGCTTTTGATTGTGGGGAAAGCGTCAGAAGCCCCTGCCCAAGGACGGCGACGGTCTTCCCGCCACCCGCAATGGTCTCTTCGGCCACAAGCGAGTCGATCCCGCGGGCCAGACCGCTGACCGTCGTGATTTCCGCATGCACTAGGGCTCGCGTGTATTCCTGCGCCACACGCTTACCGTATCCCGTCATCTTCCGGGTGCCCACCAGTGCGACCGACGGCCTCTGGAGGATGGACAGGTCGCCCCTGGCATAGAGGAAAATCGGTGCATCGGGGATCTGCTCGAGGCGCGCGGGATAGCTCTCGTCTGTGAGGGAGAGGATCACGGCGCCGGCCGATTCCAGGAGCTTCTCCTCCAGTTCTGCATCGCACTTCTCCAGTCGTTCCAGCACATTGCTGATCGTCTTTTCACGGCACCCGAGGCCACGCAGCAGTTCGGAATCAATGTGGTAGCTGGCATCGTCCAGTGTCCCGAAGACTTTGATGAGGGCATCGTGGCGTTCGCGGTTCAGGACTTGGATGCAGGACCAGAGGAGTGCCGATCGTCGTGAGGATGGGGTCATGCCATCACGCTACTGGCCGCAAGGATTTGTAAAAGATGCCACCGAAAAGATTCTTTTTGGGTATGCTGTTTTTTGGCTTCAGAAAAACGTTTTTTCGGTTCCACACCCCTGTGGAACATC
This sequence comes from Candidatus Peribacteria bacterium, assembly GCA_009691305.1. GTDB lineage: Bacteria > Patescibacteriota > Gracilibacteria > Peribacterales > Peribacteraceae > JABFSS01. The sequence goes on from SICS01000008.1 coordinate 34,295, forward strand.
CGCGGGTGAAATGGAAAAACGCATCAAAAAGATCTTGTCTTCGATTGTCACAGTCCTATGATCGCTTTTCATGGATGACAACACGCCAGCAACGAAAGGTGATCTGCAGAGACTCGAAATGGGGCTCGAGAAGAGGCTCACCGATTCTATGGATATACGGTTTAAGAGCGTTAACGAAGGCATTGATCAAGTCTTAGATGTTCTCATCCACGGTGAGAAGAGGACAAAGCGAAAGCTCCAAAACCATGAACAGCGCATTCGTGTTATCGAGAAGGTCTTGGCATAAGGCTTGTCGAAAGGCCGAAAATGCGGCATTCTGCGATGTAGGCCGCCGTAGCTCAGCGGTAGAGCAACGGTATCGTAAACCGTGGGTCACCGGTTCAATCCCGGTCGGCGGCTCCACTCTTGCTCACTGCGTATAGATCCCGAGAACCTTCACTCCTCCCACCATGATCGAGTGGATTTCCGGATGCGGATAATCCTGCTTGTACCCGAACAGCCGATAGTTGTTGAGCAGATACGTCGCATCTTTTTCGTCGACGAACTGGATCCGCGCCTGTTGGTCCGCCGGCATGATGGCGACGGTGGAGTATGCGGGGCTGCTGGAAGCCCAAATCTTCAACACGGGGCTGGTGTCATGCGCGAGCACGTATTCGAACGCCGGTCGGAACGAGAGCCCCCAGTAATCGAGCTCAAAGTTGTGTTGCACCCACGGGGCGGGGATCGAAAAATACGCGTTCTGGATGGGATGGTTTGCCACCATCCAACCGGCGATCCAGAGTGAATGGACGGCGAGAATACTGGTGAGGACCATCTCCTTCTTGATGAAATGATGGAGCCACTGCAAGCCCAGGAGGGCAATGATGACGACCGCCGGGTAGACGAAGTACAGGTGCCGCCAGCCATCGAAAATACCAGCGCCCGTCAGATGGACCGAGATGATCGGGAGGAGCAGCCACATCAGCGGCAGCAGATGATCGATCCGCGTGAGGAACCAGTCGACTGGACGTTTGACGGCAGCGGTGAGGATCGCGGCTAGCCCGCAGAAGAAGAGTCCGATATAGAGGAGGGGCGTCGTGACCCCGACCCACACGAAGAGGTAGTGCCACGGGAGCTTGTGGATTGTCTCGCCCATGTAGTAGGTGGAGATGCCGAGCGTGCTCATGAAGGTGAACGCTTCTTGGAGGTGCGCGACCGGCTGCTCCCACAGGAACGGCCAGACGCCGATGGTGAAGAGGATGGTGAGGACGAGGTAGCAGACAAGGAGACCTGCCCGTTTCCCGAATTCGGAGCGGCCGGACTTCATGCCGTGGAGGACGTGCAGCAACAGGAAGAACCCTGTGAACGCTGGCACGAGAAAACTTGTAAGGCGGATGCCGATGGCGAGTGCCGACGCGAACGCATGGATGGCCATCCATTTGGAATTCTCTTCGTCCGAAAAGCGCACCAGCGTGTACATCGCGATGATGAAGACTGAGAGGTTGGGGAGGTCTTTGCTGTTGTAGAACGCATCGGCGAAGATCCGCGGGCTCAGGACGAGAACCACGGCCCCAAGCAACCCCATCCAGGTACTAGAGAACAGGCGCTTGCAGAGGAGGTAGAAGAAGATCGTGCCGATGAAGAAGTAGACGAACGTCAGGAAATGCCGCAGGAGGAGGATGCTGCGCCCGTCATTGAGCTCCAGAAGATGCCCCACGACCGCCGCGGGCAGCTCGAAGACTGTGCCGTAGAACCGCTCCCCCACGATCGTCGGCCATGGCTCGCCGTGGAAAACATACTGATAGGCCTTCTCACTCACCCGGAACTGGTTCGGCTCATCCCACGAAACCCCGTACGCCGGGAACGCGAGCGCCCCAATGCAGAAGAGCGCGATGAAGAACCCGATGATGAAAGGCTGCGGATTGCTGCGAGCGCTGTGAAAATGCTGGCTGAACATGTCGCGAAGAACTCTACCACATCTCTACTGCGCCCCTATCTGCTCCAACGCCTTGGTCGCGGAGGCATTATTGGGATCGATCTTCAAAATCGCCTCAAACTGCGCCCGTGCGCCATCGTGGTCGCCGGCGTTATAGAGGAGCAAGCCCAGGTTGATGCGCGCGGGGATGAACGTGGGAGCCTCGCCGATGACGTCGGTGAACGCCTGCATAGCCTCGTCATTCAGGCCTTTCTGGGTCAGGGCGACGCCCAAGTTATAGCTGGCATCGGGGTAGAACGGGTTGATAACGAGGGCGATGCGGTACTCGCGGATGGCATCGTCCGTCCGACCGGTGGTCATGTAGACCGCGCCCAGGTTTGTGTGCGCCTCCAGGTACCGCTGGTCGGTGGTGATGGCATGCTGGAAATCGGCTTCGGCCTTCGCGAAATCCTTCTGGCCGAACCAGACAAGGCCGCGGCCCATGAGTGCCTCTTTGCCATCGGGGTCGAGAGCCAATGCCTCCTGATACGTCTTGAGGGCCTCATCGATCTTCCCCTGCTTGCGGTACACCGCACCCAGGTTGGCATAGATCTTGGAGTGCTTCTTGATCGCAAGCGCCTTCTGGAATTCTGCGATCGCATCATCCAACTTCCCCTCGAGCCGCCAGGCGTTCGCGATATTGTTGTGTGCGACGTGGGACTCAGGATATTCAATCAACACATGACTCAATAAGGAGTAGGTCGTCTTCCATACTTGCGATTGCTGATATGCGAGGAACCCCAGGACCACGACGATGACCGATGCGAGCCCGATACGAATCTGTTTGGAATCGGCCCTGATTTTCCTCAGGATCCAATCCCCGACCGTGATCAACGCAATGAAGATTCCAATCGACGGTATGTACGCGTACCGATCCGATGCGAAGTAGACGTCCAGATCCCCTCCTTTGGTGAAGTTGATGAAGGTGGGACCGACGGTGATGAAGAAGAACGCGAAACCGAAGGCGATGTCGCGCGTCTTTTTCAGCGACAGGAAGACCAAAACCGCTATTACCGACCAAATGAGGATGGGGACGTAGAAGTCCGGCGACATGATCGTCACCTCCTTGTGGTAGGGATAGAGGAGGGAGAAGAAGTCCGGCCAGACGATCTTCTGGAGATAGAAGAGGGACGACTTCCCCGCCATGATCATTTTCTCCCATGTGGACGACGACGCGACCACCCCCGTCTTCCCACCGATCCCGATCAAACCGAAAATGAGCGATAACGCAAAGAACGAAATTTTTTCCGTGAACATGTCGCGAATCCGCGTGGGTGCTTGTAGGGGCGTAGCACCGCTACGCCCTCCGCTGCGCCCATCGCGCCAATCAAGCAGCAACAAGATGACGGGCAGCGTGATCGCCATGACTTTGGAGAGCAATGCGAGCGCGAAGAACCCGATGGCCATCAGGTACCACCGACGGATGGGATGATTCCGCCAGCGCATCCAGTAGATGAGCGTGAGGAGAAAGAAAAATGTGGAGAGCACATCTTTCCGCCCGCTCACCCACATCACCGCTTCGGTATGGAGAGGATGGAGGAGGAACAACAGGCCACAGAAGATCCCCAGCCAGAATTCAGAATCTTGGGAGCGGGCATACTTGCCCGCTTGTTGGCAGGCAGGAATGCCTGCCCCCATAAAGAATAGAACTGCAAACCACGCGACAAGCAGTGCGTTGAGCGTATGGAACAGGAAACTGGTGAGGTGGTACTGGAACGGCGCGATGCCGCCGATCTGGTAATCGATCTGATAACTGAGGAATGTGAGAGGGATGTAGAGCTCCGGGTCGTACATCGAAAAGATCCTCGCAACCGACTTCGGCGTGATGTCGCGGAT
>SICS01000009.1 GCA_009691305.1 Candidatus Peribacteria bacterium
TTTATGCCCGCGCATAGGAGCAATCTCCTTCGATCGCGCCCAGAAAGGGCGCTCCCTGCAGTAGTCCTTTTATTGATTCGCAGCCAGAAAGGCTGCTCCCAACCCTCATTAATCCTCCCCCACGTGATCCCTCATCACATACGTGTCGAGGTTCTCTTTACCAAGTAGTTTGATGACTTCGGGGATCACATCGTCGAAGGCCATCTGTTTCTGTTTACCAGCCTTCATATCGCGCAGGATGATCGTGCCTTCCTTCACTTCCATCTTCCCAAGCAGCAGCGTGTAGGGAGCCTGGAATTTGTCAGCTAACCGCATCTGGCTCTTCAAACTCGCTTCGCCCAGTGCTCCCAGCGTGTGCACGCCCAGGTCGCGGAGCTTCGAGACGAGCATTAAACACTGCTTCTTTGCCTCCGGCCCCAACTGTGCCACGAACACGTCGAGTTGGTCCTTGTTGGGCGCCTGGACGCCGGCTTCCTTCATGTGCCAGATCATTCGTTCCACCCCTCCTGCGAAGCCCACACCTGGCGTCGGTTTGCCGCCCAGGAGCTCCATCAGCCCGTCGTAGCGGCCTCCGCCGCCTACCGCGTTCTGCGCACCGGTCGAGCTGTCCCAAAATTCAAACACCGTCTGGCAATAGTAATCGAGACCGCGAACGAGGCCGGGGTTTGCAATCGATTTCACGCCGAGTGCATCGAGGTACTCGAGCAGTGTTTCGTGGTATTGCTTGCTCTCGTCGCTCAAAAACTGCTCGAGCTTGGGCGCATTCTTCACGAGGATCCGCGTGTCCTCCTCTTTGCTATCGAGCAGTCGCAGGGGATTCGTCTGGAGACGTCGCAGATCATCGGGTGGGAGCTGCCGCTCTTTACCGATGAAAAAATCCTTGAGCGCTTCGATGTAGGCCTGCCTGTTCTCCGCAGACCCGATGTTGTTCATCTGCAGCGTTAGGCGCCCCAAGATGCGCAGGTCGCTTAGGATCTTGGTGATCACGTGGATGAGCTGTGCGTCGATGCTGGGGTCGCGCAGGCCGATCACTTCCAGGTCGATCTGATGGAACTGTCGATATCTGCCTTTCTGCGGCCGGTCGTAGCGGAAGCACTGGCCGATGCTGTAGAGCTCCACTGGCTGCGGCAGGACCTGCATGCCGTGCTCGATGTAGGCGCGGCAGATGCCGGCGGTGAACTCCGGCCGGAGCGCGAACTCGCGTGCCTCGCCTTCTCCATCGCGCTTGCCGATCACGGTGAAGAGTTCCTTCTCCACGATGTCGGTGTGCTCGCCGATGCCACGCTGGAACACGCCCTTGTTTTCGAACATCGGCGGATCGATGCGCTTGTACCCTGCCTGGCGGCAGCGGTGACGTACCACCTTCTTAATGTACGTGTGGTACTGGTGGTCCTCGGGGAGGACGTCGTGGGTGCCTTTCGGACTTCGGAACAATGGTTCTGACATACAGCGTGTGGATGAGGATTACTTTCTCCGAGACCCCTCGTAGCTCTGGCCGAAGCCAGAGCGAAGTGGGGTGGGGGAGCGGAATAGTGGTTCGGACATGGGAAAACGTGCGTAACACTCGAGTAACACAACTAAGGGCAGAGCTTACCAGTTCCCAAGACGCTTGGGAAGGGACTTGGTCGATCATCTAGCCAAACTCTGCGCCCCCCCTTACACTCGCTTCGCCCGTGGCGAGCGTAGCTCAGTGGTTAGAGCATCTGGTTGTGGTCCAGAGGGTCGCGGGTTCAAGTCCCGTCGCTCGCCCCATCTTCCAAAAATCACAGAAATATGCTATAGTGTCTTAATGTCAGAAGACATATCTCTCGACGAATTCGGCATTATCCCAATTCGGAATCCAGTGATTCCATCTGGCTCGGACGTGGATTGGAAGCGCATCGATCGGGAGTGGGTTTCTATCGCTATGCGCACGCGCCGCTCTCTACAGGAGGGAAACCTGGCTGTACGCGATATCCTGCTCCAGACGATTGATTCACCCGTGGCAGAAGACCTGCCAAAAACGTTAATCGATGCACTGGAACAACAGGATCCCACGATGGCGAATAGCGTGCGGACAAGAAAAATGTTGCGGGATATTCTTCACATTGCCGTCGTCCCTCCAGAGCAGCAGTTGCCCGACCTGGAAAATGCTCTTCGTTTAGAAGCACCTCAAGAACATTTCGATTATCTTCAGGAGGCGTTTCCCCAAAGTTTTCGCGAGCGCATGAGTGCAGACATCGCGGCAAACAAATTTGAAAAGGGGATTTCAAAAGAGGAATTCGTGCTTATCCGTCATCGAATACAGTACGCACGAGATGTAAAACTCCTGTCGCTTGCTGCCATGCTTCTCAGCGATCAGCCTGTCTTTAATGCAGAAGGCGTCATGACCTCTCACGGCATCCAAATCCAAGTCGATCCTGGGAAAAAAGATGCCCATAGCAGCCTTCTGGATCCAAATAGCTGGCTGAAGGCAGTCCGCTACAAAGCCAGAATCGCAAGGATCGAGACAAAGGATGGAAATCAGTACATATTGAAAGAAAAACGAACGCCATCTCACTACGAGCATACCCACAAATTTAGTGGGGAGAATGTTTCCTCCCCTGAGGAGTATGCCATCGGCAAAACAATGGAAAAACTTGGTCCTCAGACCTTTGGGAACGTGACTCTGGATTGGGAAAAACCTATTGGATGTGTGGTCTTCCCGGACGGATACCAGTTCAATATTTTTGAATTTGAAAAGAATATCACTGATGACAAGAGCGTGGCCATGGGGCGTTTGAAACAGGTAATACTCTCATCTCTCGAAGAAAGCGCTTCCCACAGCCTCGCTGAAGAATTTCACGCCATCCAAGAAAGGACGTATTCACTGTTGGCTACAAAGAGGTTCGGTGCGGGTTTCGTTCAGCGCTTGTTGGGTCGCACGCCGAGACCTTCTATCTCTCCCGAACTCTTCGCACGAATAAAGGCTGGCTATATGATGGATCGTTCCAAGTCATTACGAGATGACTTGATCGACGCAGCGCCTTTTCGTGATGATGATTCGATGATGGGCGCAAATGCCTACCGGATCGGATCAGATGCCCACCTTACGGCAATCGGGTTGGATTATGAATATTATCGCCAGCGGAGTCCGAAGCCAGGGAGGAGCAGGAAGTTCCGTGAAAAGTACAAACCGGAAGATCAGCCGTACGGAGCTGGAGATAGCGGAAACCTAGAACGAGCGATGTATGCAGCGATGTACGAGCATGAACAGGAAAATCGTCCAAGTACTCCAAGTGAATCCGACCCCGTGAGCGCCTAACCGAAATATGGCAATGGCCTTGCCAGCTTCGGCTATGCTAGATGGTGAGCGCAATGCCCTTCGCTCGCCCCATCCGTTTCCATCCACCCACTACCCATTTTTGTGCAGGACTTAGACAAGACGAGGTCTACTCTTGTTTGTCCTTGTGGCCGCGCACAGCAGCATAAGCATTCACCCGGTTCCATAACTCGGTTTGGAGGAACGTGGGAACATCTTCAGGTTGGGCAATGCCCCTTGCTTTTCCACCCAAACGCTCCCACAACTCGCGTTCTACTTTCTTTGTAAACGCCAGTTCAACAGTCCAATAATCCGTATTTCGCTCTCGGAGCAGCCCTTGTAATTCCTGGTACTTGGAGTGGCCGTGTTCATTTATTTCATTCTCAGGATGCGGATTGCGGGCTGATACTTCTGCTATCCGCTCTTCAAGCGGCAAGATGTCACTGACAGTTTTTCCATCTATCGTGCGATTGCCGCAGATATCATCCAGATACCACTGCAATTTCTCAAGAAAAGGAGGCTCTTCGCCCTTCAGTATCGCGCTCATGGATGCTAGGCCCGTGGCGTCAATCAGTCTCTGGTCCACGGCAAGCACGTCGAGAAACTGTTGCGCGTGCAATGTGGCAGCAGCCGGATCGTCGATTTTTTTCTTCTCCAATCGCTTCTCCCAATCATGCACCGCAGCCGCCGTGCAGAATCTCATTTTTTCTTCTGGAGTCAGCTGCAGAAGATCGGATAAGACTTCTGCTACAGCAAGTTGCACTACACAGTGCTCCGCAACGTTCCGCCATTTGTCTTTCTTTGTAAGCCGCCCGCCGCGAAAAAGAAGGCGCATCTCTTTCAAGTACCTCATCGCCAAATCCTGTATATATAACGCTCGGTTTTTTCTTTCGGGGGTATCTGCTCCAGGAACTTGATCAATTATCATAATGTTATTATATCATATTTTTCCTTTTTTTGATGTATCCGGATTCTCAATCCCCTCCGCCTTAATGACGAACGCGACGTTGTCATCAGGAATGGCCTCAGGTGCGATTGCCTTCGCAGGGTTCGCTGGCGGAATATCTTGGACGATGGGCTTTTGATTCGGGACTGGGCTTGGGACCGGGCTCGGAGGAGTCACTGTAGGAATCGGTGCAGGAGCAGGAGGAGGCGGCGGCGGAGCAATCGGCACCGGTGCAGAGGGTGCAGGGGCGGCGGTGATTGTCGGAGTCACGGGATTCGGCTGAGTCTGTGCTTCCATTTCCGCAGGTCGAAGACCTGCATCTGAATTTCTTTTCTTCAAATTTTCCCGGTACCGCTGGCGCTTGCGGCGCTTGCGTTCCCGTTCGCGCTCGGCACGCTCGGCGTCGAGAGGGCTAGGGCTAGGTTGCGTGGATGCTGTGACGGGAGCATCGACTGTTGACGCAGCTGGTAGCGTCACGGGCGGTGCAGGAGGCGGAGGTGTCTCAACGATCGGCGTGGGAACGGGAGGAGGGGGCGGTGTTGGGAGAGGAGTGTCGATGACTGGCGGTGGCGGTGTAGGTTCAGGAGTCGGTGCAGGCATAGGCTCAGCGGAAGCCACGTTTGTCGCTTCTGTCCCCTTTGCTGAGTCGTCCTTCAGCCACGGCGGCAGCATGTCATCCTCGGAGTTCGACGCAGGCTGCTCAGCCACCATTTCCGGCAGTGGAGGAGGCGGAGTTGTCGGTTCGGGGAGTGGCGATGTCGGTTCAGGCGCGAGAGGCATTGGTTCTGGCATCGGCGGCAGCGGCGCAGGTTCCGGTGGCATCGGTGCAGGCTCAGGTGTGCTTGGAGCATCAGGAGGCTGCTGCTCCTTAGTGACTTTCAGCCCCTGCTGAAGCCACGCGGGAGCAGGTGCTTCGGGGGCGAGTGGCGGAGGCGCGGCGGGGCGGGGGACAGGCGGCTTTTCGTCCGCGGTCACGGTGGCGATCGCCTGCTCCATCGTCTCGTCTTTCGGTGTGACGTCGATCGGTGCAGTGGGCGGCTCCGGACGTTTCAGTTTCATCGTCGCCGGTGCGGTGTCGACTGCGCTGCCATCGGTCTTGTCTTTCTTGATCAATTTTCCCTCCGCCTGCTCGAGTGCCTTCTGCAGCGAGCCCTCACGGTGGAGGAACCGCAGGACACTGGTGACGATGAGGGCGCCCAGGCCGATCGTCACGACCAGCAGCAGGAGGATTTTGAGAATGGTCCAGATGCCGGAGGATCCCGAGTTGCCCGGCTGCGTCGGCTCGGATTTTACGGACGACGATGAAGACGATTGGTTCGTGGCCACAGCCGGGATGCCGCGGATGGTGAGTTCCGTGGCGCCTTCGGCGATCACACGCCCGGTTGTCATCTCCCGCACGGACACGTGAATCGTATACGGGCCATTCGAGCGATACGTGTGCACAGGTGCATCGAGCATGCTCTGCGTTGAATCCCCAAAGTCCCACCGGTACACGATCGCTGCGGGATCCAGGACGCCTCCTGCGCCAAACGAGAAGCGGACGACGCCCTCGCGTTCATCGGTCTGGCCGATGGTCCCTTCCGGCACGGGCAGCGACCCGCCGACCACGTCGATATCTTGTGCGAGCGGCGTGCCGTCGCTGGCGGTCGTCGTCAGGTGCATCGACGCCGCGTCTTCTGTGACCGCGTACCAGACGTGCAGCGGATTGTGTTCGGTTGAAAACAGCGTGTCGGCGACGTCGTTGTCGTTGCCGGCATCCCCGTCACGATCGGTATCGTTGCCAGTGTCGAGGTCAATTGCGATGGGCCCGTTCAGGACGGGCGAGGGTGTCAGCGTCAGCAGCGGCTTGTCGGACGATACCTGCACGCCGCGTTCCCCCAGTGGGACTCCTGTCGTGACGATCTCGAGACCAAAATCATCTGTAGAACGAGTTTCCTCTGCGCCGGTGCGCGCCAAAACCTCGATATTCACTTCCAGTCTGCGTGAGGTGTCGGTGCCGGCCATTTGTCCGATGAGCGTGTAGTGACCGTCCTGCGTGAGCCGCGTCCGGTAGATGTTCTCGCGACCCGCCTCCACGAACGCACCATTCTGCGTGAGCACCCAATCGAACTCTGCGGCGGGTTCGCCGCGCACGCCTATAAATTCCAGCACGTCGCCCGCCAGGATGTGCATCGTGACATGCCCGACCGGCGGTTCGGCCGATTCCTGCGCGCGCGCATGGGGAAGGCCGAGGCAACTGACGAGGAGCCAGAGCGTCAGGAGCCGACGGATGGGCTGCACGAAGGTCATGAAAGGATTTACTGGATTCCGTTGAGGAACAGGCCGACCACGGAGCGTGCGACGAAGACGATGATCAGTCCGATGACGACATAGAGGATGATTTTCTTCGCCTTCTCTTTCGAGTCCTCCGCGCCTTGCCCGACCACCATGTAGAAGCCTGCCGCGACCACCATGACCACGGCGGCGAGTGCAAGGAAGCCCAGTGCCTTGTAGAAGAACTCTAGGATCACGAAGCGGAGCGTCCCGTGGAGCGGCCCGTCGATCAGCGTTGCCACATCAACACCGCCCTCCAGACCCGGGCCGTCGAACACTTGTGCCATCGCGCGTGGGAGCAGTCCCCGGAGGGTTAAAAACAGCCAAAGCAGTGGCAATTTCATGTGTTGGTGGGGGAGTGGATTTCCCTTCTATTATAGCAGAAAAGCCTATTTTCTGGAATGGGTTCTAGAGGGCATAGCAGCAGCCCTTCGTGGCTGCGGCAATTGCGGATCCTCACGCGCCCACGAAGAGGCGCTGCTTTAGCTTCTGTGATTTTTCGGTTACTCTTTTATCATGAGATCCCCCTCCGCCACACAGCTGCTCACCGCAGCCGGCACCCCCGCGTTCCTCGTCACCAACCTCATCAACGTTCGCTATCTCACTGGCCTTCCGGTGTCTGCGGGCGTCGTCCTCGCAGTCGGCAGGCGGCTGATCTTGTTCGTCGATTCACGCTACCGCGACATGGCGGAGCGACTCCCGGGCACTATCACGGTCAAAGATATCGGGCAGCTCCAGGGCGTCCTCGCAGAGGTTCGTGAGTGCGGGTTCGAGTCTGAGGATGTCACAGTGCTGCGCAAAACGGGATGGCGAAAGAAATTCCGCACCACGACGTTCGTGCCGACTGTCGGTATCCTGCAGTCGTTCCGGCGGCAGAAAGACCCCGAAGAGCTCCGCAACCTCCGCCGCGCGCACCGTATGACGAAGGAACTCCTCCGTCGCGTGCCCGCGATGCTGAAGCGCAGCATCACCGAGGAGCGCCTCGCGCGCCAACTTATTCTCTGGTCGCTGGAACTCGGTGCCGAAGGCCTGTCGTTTGACCCCATCGTCGCGTTTGGCACGCACACCGCGTGCCCCCACCACCGGCCGACGTCCCGCAAATTGCAGAAGGGACATCTGGTGCAGATCGACGTCGGCGTGAAATACCGTGGATACTGCGCGGACATGAGCGAGGTGTACTTCACCGTCGAGCCGACGAAAGTGCAGGACCAGGTTCACCGCACACTGATCCTCGCGAAGAACCGCGCGATGAAGGCGGTCAAAGTCGGCGCGTCTACGCACATGCTCGACACCCTCGTCCGCGGCATGCTGAAAAAAGCCGGCATTGAGGAGTATTTCACGCATTCGCTTGGCCACGGTGTCGGCCTCGAGATCCACGAAGGTCCGTCGCTCAGCACCAAGGCGCAGGACGTCATGTTGCTCAAGAACGAAGTGGTCACCATCGAGCCTGGCGCCTATTTCCCTGGAAAATTTGGGATGCGCCTCGAAGACATGGTGTACGTGGAATGACAACCAAAGTGGACAGTAGAAGAGGATGTTTTTTGCTATACTGATAGGAAATGTTCAACACAAAAATCGACATCAGTATCAGCGTGCTTGTGACGATGTTGCTGGTCCCGTTCTCTGGATGGACTGCAGGAACTGCACCGTCGGCTGCCGCAACCAAGGCGCTCTTCGACGCGGGCAAACCGTTCGAACAGGACCTCGTGATGACCGCGTATTACTCGCCGTTGCCCGACCAGTGTTGCTACGTGAAGGGGAGTTACATGGCCGATGTGGAACTGAACGGCGAAGGCCACCATGGTGCTGACGGCACTGCCGTCTATCCCGGCATGGTTGCGGCCCCTCCCAGCTACCCGTTCGGCACGCGGCTCGTGTTGCCAGGCATCGGCACCGTGACGGTGCATGACCGCGGTGGTGCCATACAAGAATGGCAAGATGCGCACCGCCTAGATATCTGGGTGGGTTCTGGGGAGGAGGGGCTCGCGCGTGCGTTGGAATTCGGCGTGCAGCGCGTTCGGGCAACAGTCTATCCTCGGGAGTCGTTGGAGCCTGCGGAATCGCTGGACATCACCCGTCTCCCTGCACCGCCCGAACAACTGCATCGTTTCCTTGCTGCAAGCATGACGCTCTTCGACATCAGCGCGAAGGCGGACGACCACACGGCGTCCGTCACCTACCTCCAGCAGAAGCTTGTGGAGCTGAAGTATCTTCAAGCAAAGCCGAATGGCACGTTCGGTTCGGCGACGCAAAAAGCACTGGAAAAATTTTACGGCGACATGGGCATCACGGATGCACCTGACCGCTTGACGGAAGCGGGAGCGGCCGCGCTTGAAGCTGCCCTTCGCCGCGTCACCGCAAAGGCTCCCATTGCCGCCATTGTGAGCAAGGAGAGTGCGCCGGTGAGCATCTTTGCGGCACAACGGACACTGCGTTTTCTTGGCTTCTATAAAGGGCGAACCAATGGCCGGTATGATCAGTCATTCACCGATGCGGTGCTCGCGTTCCAGAAGAAGAACGGCATTGTGATATCCGACAGCGAGCCGGGCGCGGGGCGCATCGGTCCCAAGACGCATGCGGTGATTGTCAGTCTCTGGAAGCAGAAGCATGTCCGGCTGGCCGCCACACGTCTGCTGGCGCTGCGCAAGCTCGACCAAGTGCTCGCGAAGCGCGGCTACACCCTCTCTCAATATCTGGGGAAAGGGGATCACGGTGAGGATGTCCGCACGTTGCAGAAGTTCCTCATCACACGCGGGTACCTGAAGGACTCTGTGACGGGAACGTTCGGTGCAAAAACGCAGACCGCACTCATTGCCTACCAGAAGGACGCGGGCATCATTGCCAGTACCAAAGACGCTGGTGCGGGATTCGCGGGTCCGGCGACGTTGGCAAAATATCGGCAGGACGTCCGCCAGTCGCTCCTCAAAGTTGTCCGTGCGAAGGGTTGGGAGGCTATCTGAGAGAAAAAAAATGAAACAATCCTTGCGTATGTCGCTGCAGATGTTCATGCTTGCGTCATGCGCCGCTTCATCGCCGGACTGTTTTTGGTGACGATGATGCTCCCTGTCACCGTGATGGCGGAGTCCGCTTCGCTCACGCGACGCGACGGATTTCTGTTGCTGTGGAATAGCATCCATCGCGCGCTGGAGGACAACCGCGAACCGTACTTTACCGACGTGCCGGCAGGCGCTCGCGGAGAAGCGGAGATCACATACGCCAAATATCGCGGCATCCTTGGTGACAACCTTTCGACAAGCTCAGGGCAGACTTCGGAGTTCCGTCCCGATGAGCCACTGCAGCTGAGTGACGCTGTCCTTTGGTTACTCAGGACGCGGAGTATGGACGATATTTCGGCTATGACAAGCGAAAATTTCACTGCTCTGCTCGGCAAGTATCCTCTGCCCGGTGTTGAGGTGAGCACGGCGTTCGAAGGCCCGCCGCGTATCGTCAACCACCCGGTCACCGAGGAAGAATTACTTTCATTGATGCGCGTCCTCGATGACCTCCTCGTCAAAGAAGACCACGAGGTGAGTTTGTACGGCGAAAAATTCCACGGGAAGGGGACAGCGTTCGGCGAGACGTTCGACATGAACGCACTCACTGCCGCGCATCGCACGTTCCCGCACAACACTCTGGTGAACGTCACGAACATCACGAATGGGAAGTCCGTCATTGTCCGCATCAACGACCGCGGCCCGTATGTGGACGGCCGCGACATGGATTTGAGCGTTGCCGCGTTCACGTCAATCGAAGACCGCAGGAAGGGGAAATTCCGTGCGACGTTCCAGCGGTTGGGTGACGCGACGCTTGTCAACCAGTGTGGCGACACCGATCCGGTGCGCGCGATCCGCATTTCGGGCAAGACGCGGTTGATTGGTGGCGTGCCATCGCGTCTGCCGCTCGGCAAAGACGTCACGTTCCGCTCCACACGCCCGTTCGTGCTGCGATCCGTCCGCTACCCGGACGGCAATATCACCGACCTCCAGGACTGGATCCTCGTCGGGGAAAGTCACGCCTTTACGCCGTCTGTCGTCGGCGAATACGTCTTCACCGTGGGGTCCAAGGAGGGGAGGCGTCGGGAAATGCGGATGATGGTGGTTTCGTGTCATCAGCAAGCCAAATCCATACCTACACGGGGTGCGCGTTTTGTGCTATAATTATCAGATTTCCTTCTACCCAAAACACTGCCTGTGGGCGTCCTCGTCCGTCTCCTCATCTGGCCAATCGCACTGCTGACGATCGAAGTCATCAGCCGCCTCTTCGGATCCGACTTCCTCGCGTGGGTCTGGCACTGGTATCTGCAGGATCCGTTCTGGAATTTGCTGTGGCTGTTGCTCGCGTGGGAAGTCTGGAAACTCGCCGTGTGGGACATGCGTTTCTACTATGCGTGGTGGAGGTCGCGGTCACTCGTCTCCATGCGCGTGCTCCTGCCGCGCAGTGACAGTAAGATCGACCAGGAGAAGCGCACCGAGAAGGACTTCAAGGAAAAGATCGCGGTCATGGAGCAGCTGTACCGCGCATTGTGGGAAGTGAAGAGCCTCAGTTTCTGGCAGCTCATCCACTTCTGGATCTTCCGGTACGCCACCATGAGCTTTGAGATGTACGTGGAGAAAGGCGAGCTCGTCTTCTACGTCATCACGCAGCCGAGCCTTGTGTCCATCGTCGAGAAGCAAATCACGTCGTTCTACTCCGACGCCGAAGTCGCGCTGCAGAAGACGCCCGAGATCTGGCCGAAAGGCAGCAAGCTCGTGGCCTACAACATGCGCACGAAAAAGAAATGGGCGTTCCCGATCCGCTTCTACGAGGAAATGCAGGACGACCCGCTCAACGACGTGGCGAACGTGCTGAGCAAACTGGAACCCGAAGAGTGCGCCTGCGTCCAGCTGGTTATCACCCCAGTCTTCTCCGACAATTGGAGCAAGACGGTCAAGCGCTACGCGAGCCTGAAGTTCAAGGGCAAGGACGACAGCTGGGTCGCGCGGATCCCGATTCTCTCGACCTTCATTTCAGTCTTCGGCGGCGTCATCACGGGTACGCAGGGCGACACGTTCGCCCCGGGCGCCAGCCACGGCGATAGCTTCGTCCGCATGATCCAGCCGGAGGAAGAGCTCTACAAGCGCATGGGCCAGAAGGCCGGCATGAGCGGTTTCCACGCCAGCGTCCGCGTCCTTGCGTCTGCCAAGACCTGGAAGCGCGCCGACGACATCGCCAGCAACATGCAGGTTGCCTTCAACATTTACAAGGACCTCTACGGTAATTGGTTCGCCAACCACCGCATGTTCGTGGATTTTCTCCCGCACGTGATCAACGCTCCGATCATGCATTGGCTGTGGAACAACCGCATCAACGGGTTCATGCACCGCCGATGCCTACTGGTCGAGAAGGAACTTGCCGGGCTCTACCACTTTCCCGACAGCCGCTACAACAAAGTGCCGATCATCCAGTGGATCACCTACAAGGTGCTGCCACCGCCGCCCAACGCCCCGCAGGAAGGCATCCTGATCGGCATCAATCGGCACCGCGCCGTGGAGCATCCCATCCACTTCCTCCGCAGCGATCGCACCCGCCACCAGTACATCATCGGAAAATCCGGTTGCGGGAAATCGGCGCTACTCAGTTGGCAGGCGCGTCAGGACATCGCTGCGGGCGAAGGCCTCTGCGTCGTGGATCCGCACGGCGACCTGATCGAAGACTGCCTCGCGCATGTCCCCAAGGAACGCGCGAAAGACGTGGTCGTGTTTGATCCCGCCGATACCGAGCGCCCGATGGGTTTGAACCTGCTCGAAGCCAAAACGCCGGAGGAGAAGGACCGCGCGTCACTCGACGCGATGGAGATCTTCATCAAACTTTTCGGTAACGAGATCTTCGGCCCGCGCATCCAGCACTACTTCCGCAACGGATGCCTCACGCTCATGGATGACGAGGAGGAAGGTGCCACGCTTCTCGACGTCCCCCGACTCTACGTGGATGACGATTTCCAGCGCTACAAAGTCAGCAAGTGCAAGAACGTCGTCGTGCGCAGCTTCTGGGAGCACGAAATCGCCAAGACTGGTGCGCGCGAGAAGGAAGAGATGATCCCATACTTCTCGGCGAAATTCGGCCCCTTCGTGACCAACGCCACCATGCGCAACATCATCGGGCAGCCCAAGAGCGCGTTCAACGTCCGAGAAATCATGGACAGTGGCAAGATCCTTTTCGTGAACCTGAGCAAAGGAAAAATCGGCGACGTAAACTCGCAGCTGCTTGGCCTCATCTTCGTCAACAAAGTGAACATGGCCGCGCTTTCCCGCGCCGATACGCCGCAGGATCAGCGCCGCCGGTTCTACCTGTACGTGGACGAATTCCAGAACTTCATCACCGACGCCTTCGCGACAATCCTCTCCGAAGCGCGTAAGTACGAACTCGCGCTCATCATGGCCCACCAGTACATCGGGCAGCTCGTTGGGAAGACCGCCGCGTACGACCAGTCGTCGACCAAAATGCGCGACGCCGTGTTCGGTAACGTGGGCACCATCATGAGCTTCAAGATCGGCGCGGAGGACGCCGAGTACATGGCGAAGGAAATGGCGCCAGTCCTCAGTGAACAAGACGTCATCGGCATCCCGAACTTCCACACCTACGTGAAGCTGAATATCAACAACACGACTAGTCGCCCTTTCAGCATGGCGACGATCTACGACGAATCCAGCCGCAATCCCAAGCTCGCCGGGCTGATCAAGGAATACAGTCGCATGAAGTTCGGCCGCAAGCGCGTGTTCGTCGACCAGGAAATCGAGGACCGCATCGGCATCGTCCGCGACCCGCCGCCCGCGCCGGGCAACACGCCGCCCCCGGTCGACCCCGGCCTGACCCTCGGAGGATTGGCTGCGTGAAGCGAAAATCTTCTCCGGCAGGTCTTTTTTGTTGACTCGCAAGCCATAATCCCCAAAATGCCGCCACTTTATGGAACATCGCCTCATTTACCGATGGTACGGCCCGTATGCCGAACAGTACTCCGAAGATGGTGCTGAGGTACCAGACCGCGGGACATTGCTCGAGCTGGATGCCTGGGAAGATCCGGTCATTGAACACTGGAGAAATGAAATTGCGAAGATGGTGTCCGATGAAGCACGGCTTCAGACTATCCTTGATGACCTGACTGATGATGAGGAAAGGCTTATTTCCGGGGAGCTTGAATTTGATGATGTGGAGCACGAAGTCCGTCTTTTGGAAATTGACCGGCGTGATATCTGCAAAAGATTGGATATGTTCCAGGTGAAAAAGGAGCAATTGCGCAGGGTGATAAAGAGATTTGGTTCCACAGCGTAAATTTCTGCTATCCTTCGATTATGGTCTCCTTCAAACAAGCCAAAGACATGTTCCGGATGCAGCGCGAAGCCAAACGCGTGAAAAAGGAACTGAGCAATATCCACGTGGAGGCGGAAGCGTCCTCTGGCATGGGCTCGGTGAGAGTCGTCGTTGCCGCGGATCAGGAAATCGTCTCGATCCAGATCGACCCGTCCGTCCCACAGGACAAGATTGGTGAACTGCTCAAGGATGCGCTCAACCGCGCGATGAAGAAGGTGCAGATCATCAGCGCCGAAAAAATGCAGGCAGTGATGGGCGAGATGGGTTTGCCGACCGGACAGTAAGGCTATTAGAGATTAGGGATTAGGGATTAGGATTCTAGTTCTGGGGATATTTTTCTATTTCTGCCCTACTATTCTAATACTCTAATATTCTCATCACTGTGAAAAAGCTTCTCATCGCATCGGCAATAGCTCTAATGAGCGTTACGGGCTGGTATTTCTGGTCACTGCGTCCTGTCGATGCCAATGACCACACTGCGCACCCGGTGACTATTGCGGTGGGCTTAGCTGTGAGCGACATCGCGCATGTCCTGGAAGCGAAGGGGATCATCCGCTCTGCGTTTGCATTCTCCCTCTATGCCCGCTTCCACGGGTCACAGGCGGCGCTGCAGGCGGGTGAGTTCATTCTGGAGCCCGCGATGGCGGTCCCCGACGTGATCATCGCACTGCAGAAAGCCAAGCCTATTGAGGCCAGCGTCACGATCCCCGAGGGGTTCACCGTGAGCGACATCGATGCCCTGCTTGCGAAGAAGGGCCTGATCGACGCCGGTGTCTTTACCCGCTGCGCGCAGACGTGTGATTTCTCCGGCTACTCGTTCCTTCCGACAGGGGCTGCTATGCCCGCCGGCCGTAGCCTTGGCGAAGGCCGGGCGAAGAGGGGGGGGCGGGTGGAGGGGTATCTGTTCCCTGATACGTATTCCGTCTTCACCAGCAATTTTGATACGGAAAAATTCCTCAAACGGTTGCTCGAGACGTTCCGCACGCGCGTCGTCAGCGGACTCGAAAGAGATTTTGCGTCTTCCAAGCGTTCACTCCATGAGATCATTACCATGGCCTCCCTTATAGAGGAGGAGACGAAAGCCGATGAAGAACGCTCCGTTGTCTCCGGTATCCTCTGGAAGCGGTTCGAGGCGAAGCAGGGCCTCGGTGTGGATGCGACCGTGCGCTACATTCTCGAGAAGCCCACGAGCGCGATCACGACTGCAGATCTCGACGTCGACTCCCCGTACAATTTGCGGAAGTACCGTGGCCTGCCTCCGGGTGCCATTGCGAACCCGGGACTGGAGAGCATCAAAGCCGCTTTGCATCCGGTCACCTCACAATATTGGTACTACTTGCATGGCAAAGATGGGGTGATCAGATATGCGGTCACGAATGACGAACATAACCGGAATAAGGCGCAGTACTTGCGCTAGGTCACAGCATGAACGAATTCTTGAATCGTTTCCGTAGCTTCGCGTAGAATTCTTTAATCTCGTCTAACTCTAAGTGTATTTGTGATTGCGCATTCTCCCCGAGCATATCAAACACGCTCCACGCAAACTCCTCGGCGTCATCCCTATTTTCCATTGCCATGTTCTGGATCCATATTTCTCTCTTGATGAGATCATCTGCGGATATGGGGGTGGAGATTGCGTGCAGCAAGCGTTGATGGAGATATCGAATACGGTTGATGTTCGCCTTAGTGTCTCTCTTGATCGCTTCGTCAAAATGAAGAAGCTTCAGATGTAACGGTATTTTCATCGCCTGGGAGACCTTTTCCCGCATGTTCATGCTACGATTTTACAATATATTCCCTCTAATACAACTTGAGACGGGTGAATTCGAAAATGGCTTCAGATCGCCGAATATGCTATAATGATGAGAAGTCGTCGAACCAAATTTGGAGCTTCAAGACCTACACTAGTGATGCGCTATGGCTCATAACCACAAACTGAAGATCGGCGTCATGGGCTCCGCATCGGGGCCTCAGACAGAAAATCCACATGCGCGCGAGATGGCGCGTCTGCTGGGCCACGAGATCGGCAAGCGCGGGTACATCTTCATCAACGGCGCGTGCCCGGGATTGCCCAATGATGCCTTGATGGGCGCCAAGGAAACGCACGCGTTCACGCTCGGAATCTCGCCGGCGTTCTCCGAGTACGAGCACATCAACGAATACCTGAGCCCCCATGCACACGACATGATCATGTACACGGGGATGGGTTTTATGGAACGCGACATCATCAACATCCGTTCCGCCGACGGTGTCGTGATTATCGGCGGAGGCATTGGCTCGCTCAACGAGTTCACGATCGCCTACGACGAAGGCCGGCCCATCGGCATCCTCACGAACACGGGCGGCATCAGCAACCATATCGAGCACATCGTCGTCGAACTCTGCCAGCGCACCATGCCGCCGAACTTGGTCATGGACGATGATCCGGTCAAACTCCTCGATAAGCTCGAGCTCGTCGTGAAAGCGTTCCCGCTTCCGATCCGGGAAGATGGGCGGGTCAAAGACCAGAGGAAAGGGAGGGGGTAATTAAATAGGGGAGCGGGCTTTCTGCCCGCGTACGCAGCTAGAAAAGCTGCTCCTGTTTTATTATGATCGATCCTTCGGCCCCTTCGTCACCCACCGCACCGGGATCCCCTGGAGGTCGAAACGCTCCCGCAATCGATTTTCGAGATACCGCAGTTGGCTCGGCTGGATGGTCTTGGGGTTGCGGACGAAGAGGATGAACGTTGGCGGTGGAAATTTCGCCTGCGTCACGAGTTTGCAGCTCTTGAGTGCGCTCATCGGCTGACCATGGATCGCATCTTTGATGAATTCCGTCAGTTCCCGCGGCGCAATGCGGCGTCCCATGTTCCGCGTCACCATCTGCGCCAATGTGAAGATCTTCGGCAGGTTTTCGCGGGTCATGGCGGATGCAGGCAGAATCGGCGCGTAGCGGCAAAAGGGGAACGCCCGCTGGGTTTCGGCCACTTTCTCCGTCCGCGCGTCGCCCTTCACGAGGTCGATCTTGTTGATGACGATGATCAATCCCTTGCCGCGCTCGATCACGGCGCCGGCGATTTTCTTGTCCTGGTTGCTCACTTCTTCGTTGGCGTTGATCAACAGCACCGCTACGTCGCAATCCTCGATGCTCTGGAGCGTCCGTAATACCGAGAGCCCTTCCAGGTCTTCCTCAATCCTCGCTTTGCGGCGGAGCCCCGCTGTATCGATGAAGATGAATTCCTGGTCTTCGTGGCGCAGGATCGTGTCCGTCGAATCGCGTGTCGTTCCCGGAATGTCGGAGACGAGCTTCGGCGAGACCTTCTTCTGCGGATCGCTCATGAGCGCGTTTATTAAGGAACTCTTGCCGACGTTCGGGCGTCCGATGATGGCAACTCTCGGGATCGGGTTCGGGTTCGGGCTCGGATCGGAGTCATTGTCTTCCTCATCTTCATCATCATTTTTCACTCTTAATTTTTCATTTTTCCCATCTTTCTCAAAGTGGAGCTTTTGCAAATGTTTTTCAATTATTCCCCGTAGCTCATCTGTGCCAAGGTTATGCGCCGCGCTTACCGTGAGGATCTGGTCGGCGATGCCGAGTTTGTGGAACGCATGCTCGGCTTCTTCCGCGACGTCTGCCGTATCACATTTGGTGATGACCAAAATCACGGGCACATGTCGCTTCCGCTTCTTGCGCAACATCGCGACGATCTCGTGGTCGTTCTTCGTCAGCTCCGCGCGCCCATCGACGGTGAACAGAATCACGTCTGCGGCCGCGAGGGCGAGTGTGGATTGCGCATGCACGTCATCCTCGAAATCCTTATCCGTGGTCCCGCCGCCCATGCCGCCCGTATCCATCAACAGGTAATCGACCGACGGCGACCTCACTTTACGCACGATGTGGTCGCGAGTCGTCCCGGGGATTTCACTCTCGATGGCAACCCGCCGTCCAATCAATCGATTGAATAACGTCGATTTGCCCGTATTCGGGCGCCCGATGACAGCCACAATAGGGAGGCGCATGACGCGCTAGTCTAGCACGAAATAGCCCGTATCGTAGCCAAAATATGGGGATTCATCAGGTTACCTAAATGTAGGGTGCTCTTGTTTTTGCCTTGTTGGCTAATCAAAGTGGAGCTGAGGAACGGAGATTTGGTTTTGTAGGTCTCGTGAAATGCAAACATGTTCGGACAAGAGATCGGCAACCAAGATATCGGCAAAATCCGGCACAATTGAATCTACTGCGGGTACGTCATTGTACGAAGCACCATCGACGACGTGAACGGATTGATAATCAATATTATTCGATTTTTTGACTGTGTAATAGCCCACAACAGCAACAGACTGATCTGTGCGTCTGGCCTTCAAAATTCTCGTCACACAACTTTTCATTGCCTGTTGCATTGATTGCATGTCGCTCCATTTTGCTTTTCCTTTCATTCTGCGGGATAAATCCCATAACTCATAATCAAAGAGATCATTATTTCGTTTTATTATGCCGAAGTCACAATTTTTTGATGTCGGAAAATCCCTTTCGCTCCCCGAAAAAAGAGCCGCGCATTTTTTCAAAACTGAAATATTGCCCACCATGCGCGTGAGAATGCTACGTGCTTCCTGCAGTTCGCTGGGTCTTCCTGTGCTCATTTCGTTGAATATTCTCAGCAGCTGACCCCGGAGTCGGGATTCGACAAAAGATATTCCATTTTTCGCAATTTCCTGCAGTTCGTCGGTGGAGCGCAACCGATGACTTGATCCAAAATGATATCCCATGGTTTGCCATAAGTTTTCATCCTGAAAGGCTTGTTGAGGCGGATTGGGGGCATAAGGATCATAGGTCTTCTCGTCCGTTTTCCACGGTCCATGAATGTGGAAATCGTGTTCAAGTTTTGTAAAAGAAGCAGCATTGTATAGTTCATGTATTTCACACATGACGCTCTCTGCCCCATGCAGCAGTGTATCGATGCCCATTTTTACGTCTTCCATATATAAGTGAAAGAAAAGGTCTCTATAGAAGAGAAATTCTCTCCGGTAGTCAACGTTTTCTCCAACCGAAGCGCTGATTTCGCATATGTACTGTGACAAGGATGTCGTGAATCCCTGTTTTCCTTTACGATAGACCTGATGCCTTACGATTACGATCCCTCATCGGTCGAAGCCAAATGGCGGAAGCGCTGGGAGGAGGCACGGGCGTATACTGTCGATTTGAAGAGCGCGAAAAATCCGTACTACTCGCTCGTGATGTTCCCGTACCCGAGCGGCGACAAATTGCACGTGGGGCACTGGTACAACTTTGCGCCGGCGGATAGCTGGTCGCGCTACATGCGCATGCACGGTAAACAAGTCTTCGCGCCCATAGGCTTTGATGCCTTCGGGCTCCCCGCGGAGAACTATGCCGTGAAGACCGGCGTCCCTCCCGCCAAGTCCACCGCCGAGAATGTGAAGACGATGATCAAACAGCTCAAGCGCATTGGAACAATGTACGACTGGGAGAAGATGGTGAACACGAGCGACCCGTCGTATTACCAGTGGACGCAGTGGCTGTTCATCCAGATGTTTAAGAACAAGCTCGCGTACAAAAAACTCGGCAACGTGAACTTCTGTCCCAGCTGCCAGACGGTGCTTGCGAACGAGCAGGTGTGGGAAGGGAAGTGCGAGCGATGTGGGACCGAGGTGCAGCAGAAGGCACTTTCTCAATGGTATTGGAAAATCACACAGTATTCTCAAAAACTTTTAGACAATCTTGATGGTCTGGAGTGGCCAGAGAAGACCAAACTGATGCAGAAAAACTGGATCGGCAGGAGCGAAGGAGCGGAGATCAGTTTTGATATCAAAGGACACGACGAGAAGATCAAAGTCTTCACGACGCGGCAGGACACGCTCTTCGGCGCCACCTTCATTGTTCTCGCACCCGAGCATCCGCTTGTCGACAAGATCACGCCTGCGAATCATCAGGGCATCGTGCGTGTGTACAAGGAGCAGGCGAGAAAAAAGACGGAACTCCAGAGGACGTCTGAGAAAGTCAAAACAGGAGAACACACTGGGGCGTATGCAATCAATCCAGTGAATGGCAAAGAGATCCCCATCTGGATCGCAGATTATGTTCTTCTGAATTACGGAACAGGTGCAGTGATGGGAGTTCCCGGGCATGACGAGAGAGATTTTGATTTTGCAGAACCACGACAGGATAAAGGCCTTCATATTCAATGTGTCATTGAGCCCGACGCAGCAACGCCAAATTTTCTAGCTCAGGTTCATCCCAATTTTTTTGGAAGAATTCCTGATGGGAAAACAATTGATGAGGCACAAGACTCATTAAAAGAGTCATATGGGAAGGAAGTGCTTGAAGGGAAAAAATGCTGGAAAGGCGAAGGTAAAATAATCAACTCAGACTTCTTGAACGGACTGACCGTGCATGAGGCAAAAAAGAAAATGATCGCGTGGCTCGAGAACGAAGACCGGGGCAGGGGAATCATCAACTATCGTCTCCGCGACTGGCTCGTGAGCCGCCAACGCTACTGGGGCGCACCGATACCGATCGTCTACGATCCCGAGGGCAACGCGCATCCTGTTCCTGAGGAACATCTCCCATGGATGCTCCCGACGGATGTGGAGTTCAAGCCGACCGGCAAGTCGCCACTCACCGAGAGTAAGGAATTTATCGCGCGCACGGAGAAAATCTTCGGTAAAGGATGGAGGCCGGAGTTCGATACGATGGATACGTTCGTGTGCTCGAGCTTTTACTATCTTCGGTATCTCACACCCCCTCCCCCCGGCCCCCTCCCCCCTGCCGGGGAGAGGGGGAGTGTTTTCGTCGATCCTGCGATTGAGAAGAAGTGGCTCCCGGTCAGCATGTACATCGGTGGTCCAGAGCACGCCTGTATGCACCTAATCTATGCGCGGTTTGTGATGATGGCACTCAAGGATTTTGGCTTCGTATCGCATGAAGAACCGTTCCAAAAACTAGTTCATCAAGGGCTGATTACCAATAACGGGGCCAAGATGAGCAAGTCGAAAGGCAACGTCGTGAGCCCCGACAGTTTCGTGGAACGCTACGGCTCCGATGTGTTCCGCATGTACCTGATGTTCATGGGTCCGTTCAGGGACGGGGGTGATTGGAGCGATACGGGCATCAAAGGGATTGATCGGTTCGTGCAGAAGGTCTGGAGGATGGTGGGGGAACGAGAGCAGCTTTCCACGGCTGCGGATTCAAAGGAAGTGACTGTCGCGTTGCATCAAACGATCAAGAAAGTGACGGAAAGCATGGAGAAGATGCACTTCAATACGGCGATCAGCGCGCTGATGGAATTCCTCAACGCGGTGGAGGGGAAATCTTTCTCCAACGAGACGGCGCAGATGTTCGCGAGGCTCATCAGCCCCATCGCCCCGCACCTTGCCGAAGAATTGTGGGAGGCATTGGGTGGACCCTCCTCCGCCAAGGCTACGGAGGACAAGAAAGATTTTGTGATCGACCAATCCTGGCCGACGTACGATCCCAAACTCCTCGTCACCGATACGATGACCATCGCGGTCCAGGTGAACGGCAAACTGCGTGGCCAGATCGATGTCGCATCCGATGCGTCGGAGAAGGACATCCTCGCAGCCGCAAAGGCGGAACCGCATGTGCAGAAATACCTGGAAGGGCAGGTTCTCAAGAAAGAGATCTATATCAAAGGGAGGTTGGTGAGCTTGGTGATCTAAATCGTTTTCTCAACACTCCACAGATCGTTATCAACTTGGCGTGCAAGGCTCAGCTTTTCAAGACGATGCAGACACCCGCAAACAGATCCGAAGCTGTAACCGGTTGACACTTCCAGTTCGTTTTCACGCATGAGGCCCGTTGGGCTTGCGAGAAGTGATAGGTACACAGCCCATTCGCCGCGATTCTCAAGGTGTGCATTCTTCATGCCCTGTTCCAGCAATAAATCATCGAATTCCATAGGCTTGTTGCTGGCACCAAATGTCTTTCCTAGCAATTCTTTTAGTTCTTGAGGGTTAGTCGGAGTTGTGTAGTTGAGAGCAGGGCTCCATGAATAGCCAACTCTATCGCCCGAGGTGCTTATAGGTATCTCTGTGAGAGGTGGAGCTTGTTTCTTGGTTTTTGGTTCAGCCGCCTTTCTCCTTTCTTCTTCGCCACGAGATGCGATGTGCATTAAAGTGATTACGTCATTATGAAGTCCGACTAATTCCAAGTATAGCTTCTTGTGGCCTAACGTAGCCGCTTTCAGATCAAAGGGCACTTGCTTGCATAGTTCTTCCAGACTGTGAAGTCTGCTTTCAAACCCTTCGACATTGATGAGTGGAGCATTTCCCATAGCGCTAGATCTTATAGAAGAAGAGTTTTCTGTCAAGAAACTTCGGGTTCCTGGGTTTGGTCCTGCATATCTGTTGACTGGTTGGCCGGCTTGTAGGTTCCATCATTTACCCATGTCCTGAGGTTATTGTAGTATTCAAAAATGGCGCGAAAATCAGGATCTATTTGCATCAGTTGATCCATAAAATTGAAATTATATTTAAACTGATCATTTCTGTTGCTTATTCGATCAATCTTCTCCATCAGGCTCGCTTGGTCAGGATTGGCTTCCCGCAGCTTCATTAAAAAAATTCGCACATCACGATTACGGCGGATGGAGAGCGTGCGCAAGTGTTGCCTTTTCGGGAGTTGTTCTTGATGATCCGACTGCGTGTTGCATGCAACAGTATCAACGATGACGTTCTGAATCCGTTCATCATTCATTATGATGCCCAAGACTTTTTCCAAAGCTGGGATGTACAGTTCAGACATACGAGTGCTTATGGTACACAATTGACACCAATTGTCAATTATTGCATATTATCTCATCCGTTAATCAAAGACCTTTGCTCTACTATACAGCGAAATGAGTCCCCACCCCTTCGACCGCTACGCGGCCTTTACCGACCTCTCTGCCCTCAAGGCAGCGAGCGTCAAGCCGCTACGCAAATCGTTCCGGGTGAACACACTTAAATCCTCGGTAGAGCAGTTCAAGACGATAGCAGGGGAGAGGGGATGGCAGATCAGCCCTGTCCCGTGGTGCCCCGAGGCGTTCTACATTGAACGGGAAGATCGGTCCCAGGCGTTGGGGAAAGACCTCCTCCACCTGCTCGGCCACGTGTACATGCAGGAAGCGGCGAGCATGTTGCCGCCGGCGCTGCTCGATCCGCAGCCGGGGGAAGTTATCCTCGATATGAGCGCGGCGCCAGGGAGCAAGACGACGCAGATGGCTGCGCGGATGCAGAACACCGGCGTCATCATCTGCAATGACGTTCAGGAGAAGAGGTTGTGGACGCTCAAGACTGCGCTCCATCGCTCGGGTGTGACGAACAACATCGTCACGAAGAAAGTTGGTCAATGGTTTGCAAAAAATATGACCGAGCGGTTCGACCGCGTGCTGTGCGATGCACCGTGCACCGCGCAGGGCACCTCGCGCAAAGATTCCGATGCGTTGATATACTGCTCCGACGACAACATCGGGAAGATGGCCAAACTCCAGCGCGAGCTGCTGGAATCCGCCGTCCACGCGTGCAAAGTCGGCGGGCGGATCGTGTACTCAACGTGCACACTCACACCCGAGGAAAATGAGGAGGTAGTGCGGAGTATCTTGAATAAATTTTGTGATCAGCTTGAGGTGGTGGATCCGCGCACAGAATTACGGATTACGAATGACGGATTACGGAAATTTTTTGATAAAGCGGTAGAAGATTCCTTGATTGTTCAAAATTCCCTTTCTCGTAATCCGCAATCCGAAATCCGCAACTTGCCACTCCTGCGATTATGGCCTCAGACCTTTGATACAGAAGGTTTCTTCTGTGCCGTCCTCAAGAAGACTGCACCCACGCGGCACAAAGAAAAATTCGACTTCGTACGCTTCCAGGAAGAACTTCTTCCCCCCGCGCGACAGAAGGACATCGCGAAGCAATGTGAAGAGTTGTATGGCACGTCCTTTCTTCACGATCGTGATCAGCTCTTCCTCCGCGCTGACCAAATCATTATCGCCAATGAGGCGTGTGCAGACTTCAAAATGCCCGTGCAAAACTACGCACTCGGGATTCCGTTCGCGCGCAAACTAGAAGGAGGTCCCTCCTTCGCGCCGGGCGCTTCGGCGGGCAGGCGGATCCGGTTGCAGCATGAGATCATCACGTTGCGTGGGCAGGAGGCGACGAAGAATGTCCTCGAACTCTCGGAAAAGGATGTCGACGCGTTGCTCGACGGAAAAGACATCTCCTGTCCACCGGACTATAGAGGGGACCCGATCCTCAAATGTGGGAGCCTGATAATTGGGACAAGCTTGGCCCAGAACGGGATGCTCAAAAATCGGCTTCCACGCTGGGTGGTAGCCAAATCATAGCCGCTGGTCTTCGACCTGCGGCGGATCGCCCGTCGAAGACGCGCGCTGGTATTTCTGATATGGTCACACCCCATGGATTCCGTCGCCGAGATCAAAATGCGGCTTCCGATCGAGCAATTGGTCGGACAATACTGTCAGCTGACCAAGAAAGGCCGGAATTTCGTGTGCCTCTGTCCGTTCCACAACGATTCGCACCCCAGTTTCCTTGTCTCGCCCGATAAGAGCATCGCGTACTGCTTCGCCTGCAGGAGTGGCGGCGACATCTTCAGCTTCTACCAGAAGATCGAAGGCTGCGATTTCCCACAGGCGATCCGCGAGCTCGCCGAGAAGACGGGCGTGAAGTTGGAAGAGCGCGCGATGGCGAACGCGCCGAAGAAGGATGAAAAAGACCGCGCGCGAGAGTGCGTGCAGGCAGCGTTGCGTTTCTACCGCGACCATCTCAAAAAATCTCCGGTCGCCCTCGAGTATCTCAAAAAACGCGCGATTCCCGAGGAGCAGATTGCGCAGTTTGAGATCGGCGTCGCCCCGGATTCTTTTTCCGCGACGTACGAAGAACTCCTCAAGCAGGGATACTCCCGCAAAGAAATTCTGGGTGCGGGACTCGGTGTGCAGCGGGAACTCCAGGAAGAACGGATTTACGACCGGTTCCGCAACCGTCTGATGTTCCCGATCCACGACGCGCAGGGTGCACTGATCGGCTTCGGCGGCCGCACGCTTGCCGATGACGACGCCAAGTACATCAACTCGAGTGATGGGATCCTCTTCCACAAGAGCAACGTGCTCTACGGCATGCACCACGCGAAGGATGCGATCCGTGAGAGGGGACGCGCGCTGCTGGTCGAAGGCTACTTCGATGTCCTTGCGTGCCACCGCGTGGGCGCCACGCACGCCGTGGCCACTTGTGGCACCGCGCTCACAGAACAGCATGTGAAGCTCCTCAAACGCTACGCCGAGACAGTCACGCTGTGCCTGGATAGCGACCGTGCCGGGCAGGATGCGATGGAACGCGCGTTCCTCCTCCTCAGTGCGAACGGGATGCACGTGGAGGCGGTCATGCTCCCGGAAAAAGATCCTGCCGATACGCTCCAGTCGGACCCCGCGCTCTTGAAAACTTTGCTCACATCTCCCGCACCCCCGTATTTGGAAACCGTGCTGCTGCAGATGAGGTCACTCGACCTTTCCGCCGCGCTTCCTCGGCGCGAGGCGCTGCGGCATCTCCTCACCTTGTTCAACGCACTGCAATCCTCCGTGGAGCGTCGCGACTACATCGCAAAGGCCGCTGCCGTGTTCCAGACGACGGAGGGCGCGCTCCAGGAAGACCTCTCCCGTGTCAGCATGGCTCCGCCGTCCCACATTCCCGCCATCAAGCAATCATCCGCCCTCGACTCCCGCGATCTTTTCTCGGCGCTCGAGATCACACTCGGCCTCTTCCTCTGCTATCCGCAGCTCCGCCATCTCCTGCCCGAACTTATCGAGCCGGAGGAGGGGATGCCCGCGATCCTCTACGCGGCACTCAAGAACGCCCCGCCCGGCGCGGCACTCACGGCCGCAGACCTGCCCCTCCCCGCGGAACACCGAGAGCGCGTCTCGGTTCTCGCTCTCTACTGCGAGGAACACGCCTTCGACGACTGGGCCGAGAGCCTGGCCGTGCGTGAGGTGCGCAAACACTGTAAGCGTGCAAACCGCGACATCCTGCATGCCAAACAGGAGGAAATCACCCGCCGCCTGCTCGAGGCCCGCAAGGAAGGCAGGCCGCTCGACGAAGTGCAGCTCCTCAACCAGTACCAGCAGGTCCTGAAGCTCATGAAGATGGCCTCTTAGAGCACGTCTTCCACGTGCGGTTTTGAGCCGGTTCTTTGGCTCGTAGGTCGAAGACCTGTGTTTTGTATTTGCTTGCCCTCTATACCCCCTATCTGGTTAACTGTGCTGTCGCAATCTATGGCCTCACATCCCAGAAAATTCATAGCGCAACCGACGGACGACGACCTCAAAAAGTATCCCGACCAAGTGAAACATCTTATCAAGAAGGGTCGTGAGCAACGGTACGTCACCCATCAGGAAATCATCTCTGCCGTGCCAAACGCGGAGGAGAACGTCGATATGCTCGACGAGATCTACACACTGTTCGTTGACCTGGGCATCCAGGTGATCGACGTAAAGGACGCGCTCATCTGGGACAAAAAGTCGCGCTCCACGAGCCTGGAGATGCCCGAGCCGACCGAAGACCTCACGGAGGTGGTGGCGGCGGGTGCTGATGATGACAAAGAAGATGACGATGAGAAGGAGGAAGCCGATGGCGACGAGAAAGTCGAAGTCGTCGGTGATGAGGTGGATGACGCCGCCGTCCGCATGATCGCCATGGCCGGTATCGCGGTCGATTCTGACAAGGACCTGAGCGAAGAAGAGCGCAAGAAGAAGCGCAAAGAGCGCGAGATCGACCTGCTCGAAATCAGCAACGATTCCGTCCGCATGTACCTGTCCGAGATCGGACGCGTGCCGCTCATCGACGGCCGCAAAGAAGTCGAGCTCGCACGTCGCATCCGCAAGGGCGATGCCGGTGCCAAGCAGCAGCTTGCCGAAGCCAACCTCCGCCTCGTCGTTTCCATCGCCAAGAAATACATCGGCCGTGGCCTGAGCTTCCTCGACCTTATCCAGGAAGGGAACATCGGCCTCTTCCGCGCCGTCGAGAAATTCGACCCCGAACGCGGCTTCAAGTTCAGCACGTACGCCACATGGTGGATCCGCCAAGCGATCACCCGTGCTATCGCCGACCAAGCCCGTACCATTCGTATCCCGGTGCACATGGTCGAGACGATCAACAAGCTGACCCACACGCAGCGCCGCCTCGTCCAAGAGCTCGGACGTGAGCCCACACTCGAGGAATTGGCTGTCGAAATGGAGATGGACATCAAGAAGGTCGCCCATATCCAGAAGATCTCGCAGGATATCATCTCGCTCGAATCACCAGTCGGATCCGAGGAAGACAGCAAGCTCGGCGATTTCATCGAGGATGAGGAGGCGATCAACCCGTTCGAGGCCACCAACCGCCAGCTCCGCAAGGAGAATGTCCACGCCATGCTGGAATTCCTCACCCCCCGCGAGCGCAAGATCATCGAGATGCGCTTCGGGCTCAAGGACGGCATCGGCCACACGCTGGAGGAAGTTGGCAAGGAATTCGGCGTCACACGCGAGCGCATCCGTCAGATCGAAGCCAAAGTTCTTCAGAAGATGCGCGACCACCCCCGCTCCCTGACGATCCGCGAACACGGCGGTTCCCCCAAGCGTATCGGCTTCTCGTCGGTCAGCACGGCGTTCCAGGAGAAGGATTGCCCCCAGTGCGGCATGGGCCACATGGTCACGCTCACCAAAGAAGGCGAGGAGATCCAGAAATGTGACCATTGCGCCAAAGAGTTTCGATAACCAGCAGCAGCCCTTCGTGGCTGCGGCAATCTCGGACATCTTTTTCCTCTCACAAGACTCTATGATTTGCCTGAAAGTAGTAGTTCCTCTTGGTATTGCCGTAGGCCTTCTTTTTCAAGGCACAGCTTTCGCCAGTTTTCCTGATGTTGCATCAAGTCACCAGAACTATGACGCAATTCTGTATCTTCAAAGTGCCGAATATGTGAGTGGCTATCCTGACGGAACATACCAGCCAGGCAATCTGATCAACCGTGCTGAGTTTGTGAAGATACTTGCAGGTGTTCATCGGCAGTGGATTCAAGAGGAGCAGAAAACGCATCCCAATGGGCCATTCTGGGAAGATGGCACTTGCATCGCTGCGTTCTCTGACCCAGAAATTGGTCTTCCGTTCAAAGATGTTCGCAAAACAGACTGGTTTGCTCATGATGTTTGTTTTGCCTCATCTCAACTACTTATCAGTGGTTATCCTGATGGGACATTCCGTCCAGCAATCAATATCAATTTCGCCGAAGCCGCGAAGATCATCGCCAATGTCATTTTCTCTCCTGAGGAAATGTCATTTGAAGTGACTCATCCTGAGCCGTGGTATGCGGAAGCAGTCTTCCAATTGACGAGTCAAAATGCTGTTCCATTATCCATTCGTTCTGTCGACCAACTGATCACGCGTGGTGAGATGGCTGAGATGATTTATCGGTTGAAGGACGGAAACTTTGAGAAGCCCTCGCGGACGTACGACGAATTAGTGGCTGGCGGCTCGACGAGTGGAACAATGAACGTGAAGCTCTACTTCGGTGACAAGAAGATCATGGAAGAAAGCAACTGTGCAGCGACGAGGTCGGTGACAAGACAGATTCCGAAAACATCCGCTATTGCCGATGCGACTCTTCGGCTCCTTTTGCAGGGCGTTACGCCAGCAGACGGAGAGCAAGGTCTGGTTTCAGGGTTTGATAATATCTCAGGCTACTACGGAAAAGACGTCGGTTCGCTCCTCTCGTATTATCATGGAATCAGCGTTGTGAATGGTGTGGCAACGGTAAAGTTCTCAGGTGGTGCTATGGCGTATCTGAACAACACCGCTTGCACACAGGAAGAGGTAAAGGGTTCAATTGGAGCCACATTGTTACAATTTCCAACCATCAAAAGCGTCCAATATTCTGTTGATGGGAAAGTCGTCACAGAGTGGGATGCCTAGAAAACGGTAGGGGAGCATTTTTATGATTATCCGCTACTATTTCTTCATGAATCTAACAACGCCCACTGCAACCGGAAAAGAGACAAAAGTAGCGTCTCCAAGAATCTTCGACAGCGAATATCAAAAGCTCAATCTCCAGCAACGCCAGGCCGTCGATACCATCGAAGGGCCGGTGATGGTGGTTGCAGGTCCTGGCACCGGCAAGACGCAGGTCCTCTCCATGCGTGTGGCGAATATCCTCAAGAAGACCCAGATGCGCCCGGGCAATATTCTTTGTCTCACCTATTCGGTGAGCGGGACGACGGCAATGCGCGATCGTCTGCGATTGCTGATCGGTGCGGATGCCTATGGCGTTAAGGTTTCTACCATCCATGCCTTTGCACAGTCCATCATCGAAGAAAACGGCATCGTGTTCGATGAATGGTCGGCACGCGAACAGATTTCCGACCTCGAGAAAATCAGAAGTATGAATACAATTATTGATCAGTTTTCTTCCTATATGAAACTCATAAATCAGAAAGATCCCTATGGAAGAACAGAGGATATTCTTTCGCGGATTAGCCAAGTCAAACGTGAGGGGAAGTCTCTTGCCGATCTCCATCGAGCGGCTGGGGAATATGACGAACTGATGGCGACGAAAAGCAAGACGGGCACAAAAGTGCATGAAAAAAATCTTCTCTCCGCTCAAAAATTCCGTGATTTCGTGACGCTGTTTGGCGAGTACCAATCAATGATGGAACGCACCGGCCGGTACGACTATGAAGACATGATTCTCCATGTGATCCGTGCGCTTGAAGAGGAAGACTGGCTTCTCAGCAATCTGCAGGAACGCTTCCAGTACGTGCTCGTCGACGAGTTCCAGGACACCAATGGTTCGCAGTACCGCCTGATTGAGCTGCTGACCACGTACAAAGACCTCCCAAATGAGCCGAATGTCTTTGTGGTGGGGGATGACGACCAGTCGATCTACCGTTTTCAGGGTGCAAATTTACAAAACATGCTCTCGTTCCACACGCGTTTCCCCAAAGCCCCGGTCATTGCGCTGACAACAAGTTATCGTTCCACGCAAGCGATCCTGGATGCGGCACGGTCCTTGATCGAAAAGAATGAAGAGCGGCTTGTGGGGAAGATTCCCGGCTTGCAGAAGTTGCTGACGGCAGCGACCGCGACCCCCTCCCCCGGCCCCTCCCCCCTGCGGGGGAGAGGGGAGCTACCCACGCTTTTGAGGGCTCCGAGCAACGTTGCCGAGCCTTGGCTGATCGCCGATCTTTTGGAAGAGCGCATCCAGAAGGGTGCTCAACCAGAGGAGATCGCAGTCCTGACCCAAAAAAACGATGAGTTATTCGATCTGTATGCCGTGCTCCGAGCACGGAAGATCCCCGTGCTCATGCGGGGCAAGGACGACCTCTTGTCGCATCCGCTCGTGTTGCAAGCGGTGACGATCTTGCAGGCGATCGACCATCCCCACACAGATGGCCTGCTCTCTGGCGCACTCGCCTGTGGTTGCTTTGCCCTCCACCCCGCTGATCTTGGACGCTTGCAGGGACTTGCCCGCGATCGGAAGGCCAAGCTATTCGATCTTCTCGAGCAATTGCCCTCTCAAGAAGAATTGCCCTTGCTCCAGAGAGAGGACCTTGAGCGTGTGCGTAATGCCCTGTTCGACCTTCACCAGAAAATTCCATCAAGGACCGTCCTGGAAACAGTCGAGAACGTGTTGCGCGACTGCGCGCTTATTCCGCAAGTGGAGGAAGGCGCCGATTCGCCTGTTGATCCCCGTGATGTCGCCGCCTTGGAAGCCTTCTTTGGCTATGTGCGCGGCCGCTGCCTTGAGCGGCGCGGATGGCACCTTAGGGACCTGCTGGCCGACATCAGCCTTTATGCCGACCCGGGTTATAGGCAGATCCGCCTGACCTACGAACTTCCGCATCTCTCCACCGCAGGAGTCCGCTTAATGACCGCTCATCAGAGTAAAGGCTTGGAATTCCACACCGTGATCCTGAGTAACTTTCGCGATGGCCATTGGGACAAACGCAAGAGGCCGACCGGGGTCTCTATCCCCGAGGATCTGCTGTACGGTTGGGAGAAGGATCAAAAGACGTTTGAGCAGCATCAGGATGAGCGAAGGATCGCTTTTGTCGCTATCACAAGGGCTAAACGAGAATTGATCATGGTCTGTCCGCTTGAGCTCACCGTGGGTGAGAAGTCGAAAGCAGTTGCGCCCTCGGCTTTCTTCGCTGAGATGGGGCAACTCCCAGAAGAAAATGTCGCACTCAGAGACCCCGAAGGCGCATCGTTGCTGCTCCGGCCGAGGCTCGCACTCATAGACGGGGCTCTGCGTGCGTACCTGGAGGAACGGCTGAAGACTTTCGCGCTTTCTCCAACGGCACTCAACCGCTTTCTCCGTGACCCGCAGGAATTTTTACTCGTCGACCTGCTGCAACAGCCGGAACACTTTGACGAATCATCCGTGCGTGGGCTCGGCTATGGAAGTGCTGTGCACTGGGCGCTACGCCAGTGGGCGGTCGCGGTGAAAGAGAACAAGGAGTTCGCGGAGCCCGACATTCTTGAAGCGTTTGCGTGGCACCTCCGTGAACGGACGATTCTGACGTCCCACCAACAGCGCGACCTTCTTGCGATGGGCAACGAGGCGCTCCCCAAGTATTTCGCACATGCGCTGAAAGGCACCTTCCCCGTCCTCCACGCTATCGAGCGCGACTACCGCGCACATGTGGCCGAGATACCCATTAAGGGAAAGATTGACCGCATAGATCTGGCATCGTCCACATCCGCAACGGCAACGGTGATCGATTACAAGACCGGCCGGCCAAAGACAGAGGTGGAGATCCGCGGTGGAATAGAGCCCGGCAGCGTATCGAAGACGTCGGAAGGGGATTACTTCCGACAACTCACCTTTTACGCCGTGCTGCTCGACCATGCAGATCCACTACTCAAACCAGAACTTTTTTCGCTCGAGTACATCGGTGAGCGGGGCGAGAATCCTCTCACGCGCAGCTTCATGATTTCCGAGGCAGAGAAAGACGACCTGCGGACGCTGATCCGGCAGGTGTGGGACAAGATCGTGAAGATGGATTTCACTCTTCTGTAAGAGGAAAAGTCTGAACACAAAAATTATTATTTCTTCAGGAACCGGAAACTCTTCACGACGTCGTCGTCGTAGACATACCAATTCGGATATTTGCCGGAGACGAAGCTCACATCCTGTCCCATATGCCAGGAGATCACCTGCTGTCTTGATGGTGAATACCGGATCACGGTCGCATAGTTCACAACACAATCGCCGTCGGGGTCATCGAATGGGGTGAACCCGCTGATCTTCACATCGAATGTCCCTTCCTGCGCCGTCATCGCTTTCTGTCCCGAAACGCAGTCCTTTCCGTAGCGTTCCTTGATGAATGATTCCAGTTCCGTATCATTTCGAATCGTCTTTGAGACCAGTTCCCACGTACGTGGGCCACGTGGGTTATCACTATTTTGTAATAGCTTAAGTGTGGTTTCCTGTATGGAGTTCCCTTCATATCCCGCATCCCATTGCTTCAAGGCGATGAAGACACGCTGGTGCGCGTGGTCCGGAAATACCCCCACGTCCACCGATGGCAGCGGAGGGTTGAAAGACACACGTTTGGGAAGCTCAATGGAAAATCCTAGGACTGGATCAGAATAGAGAAACATTTCACCTTTGTTCTTGGCGGGCTGTGAGTATGAATACGAACTCGATGAGGACTCTGCTGCCGGTTCTGAGGATGCTACGTTCGATTCTTGTACGCTGTCCGACGAAACACTGGAACACGAGGCCAGTAGAGTGAGCATGCCGACGAGCAGCAGGGTAATTTTCATCGCTGCCACGTCGTTTTAGGCTCATCGAATGGGCTTAATTCTCTAATGAACGAGACGGCACGGGGAATCACGTCGCCATCGCTTGCGCCTTCGTCAGCGATCAGGCGGACATCGGGAGTGACGAAGAAAATGGCTTCCTTGATCGGGCGATAGTCGTTCATGCGCGCGTTCTGCTTAAAGGCCCTCTTGAGCGCGGCGCGGCCTGATGAGAATTCCACGACGCCTGCTTTGCGGATCTTCTGCAGTGCGTAGATGGCGATGTCCGGTTCGTTCACCGTCCGCTCGTCGCGCAGCACAACCACCGGCGTGCTGCCCTTGAAGACGGGCATTTGAGCTGTGACCGCGAGGCGTCGGACGTTGGACGTATAGAAGCGCATGTAGGGCGTTCCCTTCCGCAGCAGGCCCTCGAGCAGCGCCTGGACGCCGTCGGGAGTGCCACCGTCGTTGTTGCGTAGATCCAAGATCAGCCCGCGCGGCTTGGCATCGGCGATCTTCTGGAGCGTCGGGCGGATCAACGGCACGTTTTGCGCGGTGAAAGGTCCCGGACGGAAGAATGCCACCTTCTCCGGCAGGATCGTGAAGGGGAGGAGGTCGGGAGGTGCGCTGGATGAAGAGGACGCTGCGCCGCAGACCGGAATGAGTGTGAGGGATGTGAGGATGATTGCGGCAATGCGTTGCATGGCTACCGTTATACCAGACTCTAGCGACGGGCGTTCAAGAAATTCCGGAATTCCTGGAGCGCCTTCCCGCGGTGGCTCGTTCTATTTTTTTGTTCAACGCTTAGCGCTGAGAATACATATTCTTCGCCATCGGGCTTAAAACAGGCGGAGATGGGGAGGCCAGGCAAATAGTCGGCTTCCAGCGCATCCGTGATGGTCCCTTCACATGTGCCGTCGAAGATATGGAGCTGTCCCTCGTGGTCGATGTGCGCAAGCGAGCATTGGAACCGCGCGCGCTTGTTTTGTTCCTTTTTCATGCGGTCAAGGAAGTGCGTAATCCATTCTTCATCCGTCGCGGTCGGACCCGCACCCCATCGCCGGGTCTCCACGCCCAGTTCACCTTCCAACGCTTCCACCATGATCCCGGAATCATCGGCGACCGTCGCGTGCCCTGTCGCTTCGTAAAAATGCCGCGCCTTGATCTCCGCATTCTCGGCAAACGTCTTTCCCGTCTCGTCCGGCATCCCGATGCTCGGTACGTGGCTCACGTCGAGCAGCTCTAGCCCGAGGCCGTCGAGTGCCTCGCGCATTTCGTGGATCTTCCCGCGGTTGGAAGTGGCCAATAATAGTTTCATGGTTCAATCCTACATGATGTCACCCTGAGCGGAGACGTCGACGTCTCCGCTAAGCCGAAATCCTCTCCGTATAGACCTTCCTCGGTTTGGCTCCATCCACGGGTCCGATTAACCCTTTCTCTTCCATGATGTCGAGGAGGCGCGCAGCGCGCGCGTAGCCCACCTTCAATTGGCGCTGCAGGAGGGAGGCTGATGCCTTCCCCATTTCCTGGGAAATACGGACGGCCTCAAAGAAGAGTTCGTCGCCGCCGTTGTCGTCGGCGTCCAGGTCGATGTGACCGATGGCCGCGGTCGCGCTGTTGTCTTCAGAAGACTCGTCTTCTTCGTTGGTCAATCCGATCTGCTCGGTCAGCTTTCCTCCACCGGCGATCTTGACGGCGTTGATGATGCGTTCGACTTCCTTCGTGGACGTGTAGATGCCCTGGATGCGCAGCGGCTTAGGCGTCACGGCGTTCATGTAGAGCATGTCGCCCATGCCGAGGAGGTCCTCGGCGCCGATGCTGTCGATGATCGTGCGTGAGTCGACTGCCGAGACGACGCGGAATGCGATACGTGTGGGGATGTTTGCTTTGATGAGCCCGGTGATGACGTCGACGCTCGGGCGCTGGGTAGCGATGATCAAGTGCATGCCGACGGCGCGGGCCATCTGTGCGATGCGCGCGATCATCATTTCCGTGTCCTTGCGGTACTGCCGCATCATGAGGTCGGCCAATTCATCCACGACCACGACGATGCGCGGGAGCTTGAACTGCTCCTCCTTCTGCTTCTCGTTGTACTCGTCCAGGTTGCGAGCACCTTGCTCCGAGAAGCGGTGGAGACGGCGGCCCATTTCGGCCACTGCCCAGCGGAGAGCCTGCAGTGCCTTCTCCGCTTCTGTGATCACCGGTGTCAGCAGGTGGGGGATGCCGTCGTACGGCATCAACTCGACGCGTTTCGGGTCGATCAAAATCAATTTAAGTTCATGTGGGGCGTTCTGGAAGAGCAGTGCGCTGAGGAATGTGTTCATGCACACGGACTTGCCGGAGCCTGTGGCACCGGCAATCAGCAAGTGGGGCATCGAATCGAGCTCTGCGACGACCGCATCGCCCGAGACGTCGCGTCCGAGGGGGAGCGTCAGCGACGATTCGCTCTGGACGAACTGCGGGCTCTCCAAAATTTCGCGGTGATGGACGATTGTCCGCTTCGAATTCGGCATTTCAATGCCGACGAGGGACTTGCCGGGGATCGGGGCCTCAATGCGGAGACTGGGGGCCGCAAGTGCGAGGGCTAAATCGTCCTTCAGCGATCCGATCTTGCTCAGCTTTACGCCTTCCGAGGGTTGCAGTGTGAACTGTGTCACGGTCGGGCCCGGGCGTGCATCGCGGACGGTCACTTCGATATCGAATTCCCGCAGCTTCTCCTCGATGAGTTTTGCTTGGGCTTTTAATTCCTCGTCATTCACCTGGAGCTCGCTTTGGCTCTGGTCGAGCAGGTCATAGGTGGGGAAAGTCCACTCCTCGTACCGTGTGTCCTTCATTTCCAGCGTGTCCTTGTTCTTGGCCTGCACGGCTTTCTTGATCGCTTCCTTGCTCTTCCTCTCCACCAGGCTTTGCGCGAAGGCGGGGCGGACGATGTTGAGTTCCGGCGCATCTTCATCCCTCTCCACCAAGTCATCCGCATCGACTTCTTCAATCTCTTCCTCTTCCTCCTCTTCTTCAACATCCTCATCCTCTGCGCGCGTGGCAGTCCGCGTACGCTTCTTCTCTTCCTGCACGC
The DNA here is from genome assembly GCA_009691305.1 of Candidatus Peribacteria bacterium. GTDB lineage: Bacteria > Patescibacteriota > Gracilibacteria > Peribacterales > Peribacteraceae > JABFSS01. The sequence goes on from SICS01000009.1 coordinate 35,743, forward strand.
CTGCCGCTCTGAGCTGTGCGACGAGGGAGTGGATAACGGGCTCAAAGCTGATCAGCAAGCCGATCAGGAACATCGCGCTCAACACTAAGTAGCCCACGGCGCGGCTAAAGAAGAGGACAAAGGGGACGCTCATCAAAAATCCGACGGCACCCGCTAACTCTTCACGTCTCGGTCCGATCTCTTCCAACGGTGCGCCCACATGCATCAATCCCAGGAATGCGAGCACGCTCAGCCCCAGCCCGATTGACCGCTTCGCTTCCATCTTCGTGGGCGTCATCCAATTGAAGATCCCCGAGAGGATCAGGAATGTCGGGAAGATCATCCCGTACTTTCCGAAGAAGAAGGTCAAAAATTGCTGCAGCCCGTCGCCGGCCATCCCCGCTTTCTGCTGGAGGACGAGTACCAGAAGGACGCCCGCGCTGATCTGGATAATCCCGCTGATGGCGCTACGCGTTCCCGGCTCGAGCTCGAGACCGTTGTTCTTCTTCACCTTGCGCTTCGTTTTTCGGCGGGCTCTGGGCATCGGGGGTCAGTGTAGTCTCAATGGACGCTTTCTGTCATTATGATGTTGATCTATGACAAAAGTTCTACTTTTAGGCTCCACTGGCTACCTCGGTGAGCAATTCCTGAAGGCCTTTCCCGATGCATTGACCCCCCGGGTCGACATTGGCGACCGACAGGCCGTTGCCGCGCTTCTGGATAAGGAGAAGCCCGATACAGTGCTCAACTGCGCAGGCAAGACCGGCCGGCCGAACGTGGATTGGTGTGAGACGCATAAAGAGGAGACGTTGCATGCCAACGTCACGGGCGCACTTGTGTTGCTGGAAGAATGCCTGGCACGGAAGATCTACCTGGTCCATATGAGCTCTGGCTGCATCTATGAAGGGAACAAAGGCGACAAAGGATTTACGGAAGAAGATCCCCCCAACTATTTTGGAAGCTTTTATTCGCGCACAAAAGCTTGGAGTGATCAGATCATGAAAGATTTTCCTGTACTCAACCTGCGTCTAAGGATGCCATTTGATGGTTCGCATTCTGAGAGGAACCTGCTGATGAAGCTGATCAAGTACAAGAAAGTCCTGGAGACCGAAAATTCCCTCACCTACCTGCCGGATTTCCTGGATGTCGCGAAGAAACTCATCGCCCAAAAGAAAACGGGAACCTACAACGTCGTCAACGAGGGAGTGATCAGCCCGTACCGGATCATGGAGATCTATAAAGAAGTCGTCGATCCCGCGCACCAGTTCGAGCGCCTGACTCTCGATCACCTCGGCGATGTCACCAAAGCCGGCCGGAGTAATTGCATTCTTTCAACTGAGAAACTTAGGAAGCAGGGGATTACGCTGCGTCCGGTGGAGGAAGCTGTGAAGGAGGCGCTTATTGAACTGAAGCTTCCGTGAGATGTGTGCAATGCGTTTTCACTAATGCGCGGACTTCATCCACCTGATGATCCCCGACTGTGATGATGATGACGGGATCCTTGCCTGGCATTGTTAGTAGGTTGATCTGTCTTTTTCTCAATCCAAGCCGTGCGTCTGCAGCAATTTTTACAGGTTCATCAATGTGCGCTGTACTACGAATCGTCTTCTCATACAGCAATATTTGCGGTCTGTCCGGAAACGCTTTCTCTAGTTCATCATGACCAGGACGCGGTGAGAAATTGTAATGGAGATCTTTCATCGATATGTGGAAAGAATATGAAGAGATTATCACTTGATACTTTTTATTAGTCAAGCTTCCACTTGAAATAGCCAGATATCTTTGTATTATTAGATAGTCTAACTATTTCACTCTCGTACCGTGAGCAAGAAGAACAATCCCATCGACCGCCTCATTGAGAGCACCTACGACTTTGGGCGCGTCATGCGCCAACAGATGATCGGGCAGATGTAGGTGGGTTGCGGGGCCAACTTGCTGCACATCCATTCCCTGTTTCTGATCAGCGAACAGGAAGGCCTTACCATGAAGGAAATCGCAAAATCGCTCCACATCACGTCGCCGTCCGCCACCTCGCTCGTCAACCGTCTCGTGGATATGAAGTGGGTCGGACGCGAGCATGACACCGAGAACCGCAAGCTGGTGCGCTTGCGTCTGACGCCCCTT
>SICS01000010.1 GCA_009691305.1 Candidatus Peribacteria bacterium
TACGCCTCGCTGATCACCGACGTGGTGAAGAACGGGAAACAGGCGATCCTTCTTGTGCCCGAGATCTTGCTGACCGAGAACGTGATCGACCGCTTTGAGCAACTCTTGCCACGCGACCGCATCGCCGTCCTCCACAGCCGCCTGAAACCGGGACAGCGCAAAGAAGAGTGGAAGCGCATCCACCGTGGCGAGGTGAGCCTTGTGATCGGTTCGCGCAGTGCGCTCTTCGCTCCGCTCCACCAGCTTGGGCTCATCATCATCGACGAAGAGCATGAGTGGACCTACAAGAACGAACAGACACCGCGCTACCATGCGCGGGAGACTGCTGAAGCGCTCTGCCGACATGCGGGCGCGAAACTGGTCCTCGGTAGTGCGACACCATCGCTGGAGTCCTGGGCGAGGGCAAAATCTGAAATGATTGGAGGAGCGGGCTTTCTGCCCGCGGGCACCGCAGCCAGAAAGGCTGCTCCCCGTTACCATCTAGCGCGCCTCCCCGACCGCTACGGAAGCAATGCGCTACCCACTGTACGGATCGTCGATCTGGCACAGACAGAATTTGGCTCCCAGTACCCGTTTTCACAGGAACTGATCACGGCGATTGATGAACGTCTCAAGAAGAAAGAGCAGTGCGTCCTATTCCTCAACCGCAGAGGCATGGCGAGCGCTCTGCTGTGCATGCAGTGCCGCCGACGCGTGATCTCGCCCGAATCACAACTCCCCTTCACTGTGCATCATCGAGCAGACGGCACACCGTACTTGGTCGACCACAGCACCGGGACGACGGGTGCCGTGCCCGCACATTGCCCCCACTGCGCGAGCGCAGAGCTACGAGAAGTGGGAGCCGGCACACAGCGGATTGAATCGATCCTTCAGAGAATCTTCCCACGAGCGCGATTGCTGCGTGCGGATACAGACACGCTGGAGACACCGGAGCAGATGCGTGCACTACTCCACAAGATGAAGAACGACGGAGCAGACATTCTGCTCGGCACACAGACGGTCGTGAAAGGCCTCGACCTGCCCAACGTGACACTTGCGGCCGTGTTGATCGCCGATATCGGCCTCTCACTGCCCCACTTTCGCGCGGGCGAGCGCATCCTGCAATTGCTCACCCAGCTCACCGGACGCAGCGGCCGCGCAAAGCCAGGTGAGGTGATTATTCAGACGTTCCGGCCGGATGCACCCGAGGTGGTCGCCGCAGCCAAGCACGAGACAGAGCGGTACCTGGAAGACGAACTGAAGATGCGGACACACGCCGGATATCCGCCTGTGACAAGTATGATTCGCATCCTTCTGCGCGGGCCCGATGCCGAGTCGCGCGCGAAGAAACTGCAGGCAGAACTGCTGAACGCAAACGCACGCTCAACGGAGCAGACAAAAATCTCGCGCGCACCGACTCTCTTCGGAGGCGGACGCGAGTGGCATATTCTTCTGCGAGGTCTCAACCCGCGAAGCTTGCTGGAACATATCAACAGGAACGAGATCGTCATTGATGTCGACCCGATGGAGACGTTGTAGCTCCGCTTGACGGGAAAGCGCTCCGTACGGACGACACTCTGGCAGGAATTTCGACGGATCTGTAGAGTTTTGGATAATTTCCCCTCCGCTATGCACTATCACAAGTATGCAGCCGAGCTTCTCGGCACTTTCACCCTCACGCTCGTCGTGTGGCTTTCGGTCACGCTCGATGTCCCGTTCGCCACGCCGATGGCTGCTGCTCTGACGCTGGGCCTTTTCGTGTACACCGTCGGCGGCATCAGCGGCTCTCACCTCAACCCCGCCGTCACGATCGGCATGCTGAGCGTGAACAAGATCAAGACCAATGACGCGGTCATGTACATCGTGTGCCAACTCGCGGGCGCAGTCCTCGCCATGACGGTCGCTCGGATGATGAGCGGACAGATGGCTCCCCTCGCCTACGCCACAACCCTGTCTTCCGGCGTCGCCGAGGCCATTGGCGCCTTCTTCTTGGCATTCGCCGTGATGAGCGCGACCATGCAGAAAGTTCAGCCAGCCGCTGCAGGACTCGTGGTTGGCGGTTCCCTGCTCCTTGGCGTCTATATCGCCTTCCCCTTCAGCAACGCGATCCTCAACCCGGCTGTCGCGCTGGGCGTCAACGCTTTCGGCCGCATGGAGATCTTCGGCCCGATTGTCGGCGCAGTGTGTGGCGCGTGGGCACGGAAGTCGCTGGATGGGAAGTGATCGTCAACAGCGCGCGTCTTCGACGCGCGACGCCGCAGGTCGAAGACCAGCGGCTATCTATTACGTAAATAATGCAGCGCAATCCCCGCGGCAACTGCCACGTTCAGTGATTCCTTTTTCCCGAGCATCGGGATCTTGATCACGGACTGCGCAACATCAAGGATTTCCTGAGGAACCCCGGAGAGTTCATGGCCGACGACCACACACATCTTCTCGTGCGGCGTGAATGTGGTGAGGTCGACGGCATCAGCAGTGAGTTCTAAAGGGACGATCGACCAGCCGTCTGCCTTCAGCTTGGTGACAACGTCTATCGGATCTTCCGCATGCTCCCACGGCACGGTCTCCTCGGCACCGAGTGCTGTCTTCGTGATCTCCTTGCGCGGAGGTGTGCCTGTGTAACCGGTCAGATAGATTTTCTCGACGTTGAACGCATCGCACGTACGGAAGAACGAGCCGACGTTCCAAAGCGAGCGCACGTTGTAGGCCAGGAGTCGAATCTTCCGTTTCATACGGAGAGGCGCTCGAGCACGCTCGCATGCGGGTTCGCGAAGACTTCGAGGAGTTTTATTGAACACAATTCTTGTTCGGAAATTCCCTCTATTCCATAAGCAATTCCGGTCTCAGTCCCCTGCCCCAGTGATGCCGCTCCGGTGTCCGGAATATCGCGACGGATGAGCACAGTCCGTTTGCCGATAAATTCGGTGCCATCGTTTCCCTGCTTAATGAACGCGCGTTCCTTATTTGCATTGAACAACGTGAGGTCAGCGAGGACAGCCTTCACCTGCTTCTCCGGAACGCACAAATATTTCCACTGCTTGAGCCGCAGAGACGGCGCAATCCTCCGCGCTGCCTGCTCCACCGTCCGCTCTTCGTTGTTCGTGATGATGGTCTCGATGAAGATTTCGGGATTCTGTACAGAGCGAACGGGAAGCGTGACCGGAGCATCAACATCTTTCTTTGATATCATTGATTTCTTTGACGTCCTTGATTTCATAAGCCAGCTCTTCATCGAGGCAAAATACGCATCCCCATTCCCCGGCGCTCTCTCCGGATGCGGCATCAACGCGATCACGTTCCCCTGAGGATTGCAGACACCCGCAATGGCGAGCATCGACCCGTTCGGTGTCACAACGGGATCCTCACTGATCTTCCCCTCGGCATCACAGTACGAGAAGGCAATCTGATCATTCTTCTTCAACTCTTCCATCAAATCTTTATCCTGCGTGGTAAATCGACCCTCCCCGTGCGCGATAGGGATCTGCATGACGCCCTCCCAGTTACTCGTCGCACAGCGATCCTTGGAACACGAAGGCGTGATCCAGATCCACTCACTCAGCAGCGGCAACCCGCGTACACCGTCCTTCGTCGTGATGGCATTACGCGCGAGACACATCTGGAGATTCTGTCCATTCGGGATCAATCCGCTCTCAACAAGTATCTGCGCGCCATTGCAGATGCCGATGACGACTTTTCCCTCCTCAGCTTCGGATGCGATGAATTCCATCAGCGGATCACGCGCGGCAACCATGCCGCTCCGGCCACGGTCTTCGTAGGAGAAACCCCCTGGGATGAAATAACCGTCGACGTCCTTCAAAATCGCACGATCATCATTCCATCGGAAGAACACCGGCTCCATGCCCACCCTCCGGATCACGCTCATCGACTCGACCTCCCCATTGTTTCCCGGAAACGAGACGATGGCGATACGGGGGGTCTTCATGATTTGAGTATAGCAGCGGCCCTTCGTGGCCGCGGCATGATTCCGCGCCCTTCCACGGGCGCGAAAATACGCAGCCGTGGAAGGCTGCGCTGGTATATGTGCAAGGTCATTGAATCAGACCTTCATCACCTCCTCTTCCTTCTTCTTCGCCAATTCCGCGATCTTGCCATTGTAGTCGTCGACGGACTTCTGGAGCTGCTCGTTGAGCGTTTCCTTCACGTCCTCGTCCTTCTCCGGCTTGATGGCATCGTGGGCGACCTGGCGGTGTTTGCGCAGCGCAACACGCGACTCCTCAGCCAGTTGATGGACTACCTTTTGGAGATGTTTGCGGCGTTCCTCCGTCATGGAAGGCAACGTCACGCGAATGACGATACCGTCATTCACCGGAGATCCACCCAAGTCAGCCAGCTGTAGGGCTTTCTCAACTGCGGCAAGGATCCCGCGATCCCATGGCTGGATCACAAGCGAACGCTGGTCCACGCTGATGCCGCAGAGCGAGCGGAGGTCCTGTTTCTGCCCGTACGCGTCGATCATGATGTGCTCGATGAGTGCAGCGTTGGCGCGCCCCGTCTGCAATTTGCTGTACTCCGACTTGAGATTGCTAAGAACTTTCTCCCCATCAGTAATAAAGGTTGCAAGACGTGGATCGGACATAGGAGATAGGAATTAGGAATTAGAACTAAGATTTGTGATAAGACTATTGAGCATTTTCATAACTTCTTCCAGCAAAGCATCTACTTTACTAAAATTCAAGCCTCGTCCGAATGATAAACGTTTAACAATAAGTACTTGGGTTTCAAGTTCGGAGCCAGATCCAAATGCAATTCGTACACACCGACGAAATTCCTGCTTCGACGAGTGTTTCCTTCCTTCAGCAATATTGCTGGGAATAGAAACAACGCTTCTTCTCATTTGTGCGGTGAGCCCAAATTGTTCAGAATGCGGAAATTTTTCCGTCAGATCGTATATGAGTTCTACCAGATCCATCGCTTTTTGCCAGACGATTAAATCTTTGAAGGTCTTGATAGACATAGGACAACGATTATACACCCGCTGCTAATTCCTAACTCCTAACTCCTAACTCCTAATTCCTAATGAACGACGGTTCCAATACGTTCCCCTTTTGCAGCCTTGAGCAACGCGCCTGACGTAAAGAAGTTGAAGACGACAATCGGGAGCTTCTGGTCCTGGCAGAGGCTGAATGCGGCCTGATCCATTACCTGGAGGCGCTGTTCGATGGCCTGCTGGAACGTCAGTTCGTCGTACTTCTTTGCACTGCGGAACTTCTTGGGGTCTTTGTCGTACACGCCGTCGACGTTGGTCGCCTTGAGGATCACATCGCAGCCCAGTTCGAGTGCGCGGAGTGCGGCAGCGGAATCTGTCGTGAAGTAGGGGTTGCCAGTGCCACCCGCGCAGATGACGACGCGGCCTTTTTCGAGATGACGCTGTGCCCGGCGCTTGATAAAGGGCTCTGCCAGCTGTGGCACGTCGACCGCAGAGAGCACGCGTGACTCAATCTTCGCCGCCTCCAGAGCCGACTGCAGCGCGACCGAGTTCATAATCGTCGCCAGCATGCCCATTGCGTCACTCACCGTCCGCTCGATCCCTGAATCTTTCGTATCACGGAATCTCCAAATATTCCCGCCTCCGACCACCACAACGACCTGTGCGATGTCGGCAACCGCTGCGATCTGCTTCGCCACGTGCGTGAGCGTTGGTTTATCGATACCGAATGCGTGCTTACCGGAAAACACTTCGCCCGAGAGCTTGAGCATGATTCGCTTGTAGCGCATAGGAAGGTGGATGGGAGGGAGTATGTGGCCTGTTGATCAGACAGAGTATACTCAAATGTCGTCAGCAAATCCATGCTCATGATAGAATGGACGATAGTGCCCCCGTAGCTCAGTGGATAGAGCAGCGGGTTTCTAACCCGTTGGCCGTAGGTTCAATTCCTACCGGGGGTACCATACTGGATGATCAGCGTACAGCACGATTAGCGAGTACCATCATTTTCCTCCCTCATAGTATGCCCTTCCCCGCCTGGCTCCCCGATGTGTATAAACCGATGGTCACGTACCTGCTCGAGCTGGGACTCGTCAGTATGTTCTACATGTGGATCTTCGTGAACCTCGCGATGCTCCTTGGTATGGCATCCAGTTCGCTGAAGACGCGCGAAAACATCGAGACGGTGTTCACCATGACTGCCGGACATTATTTCCTAACGGCAATGGCGTCTATTGTGGTCATCGCGGCTGCAAAAGCGGAACCGCAGATGTGGCTTGTGTATACGCTCATCGGTGCATGTATGGTGTGGGGTACGATGGCCTCTGAGTTGCACGAGGACATCGGCGGCACGGTTCCGGAGGAGCGGATGCGGATGCGGCATTTTTTTCTCACACGCTTCTCCCTGCAGGCTGCATGGATATTTCTGTTCGTCCTTTGCGCCCAGGGCAATATTTCCATCACGAACGGGGTTCTGACGTGGTTGGACGATCTGTTTCCCGTGCTTCTGGAGTTTCCATTTGCCGTTGGCATCATTTTCGCTTTGATCAGTGTATTCTCGCTACTTTGGGTATTCTTTCGAGCCTTGCGGTCGACCTTTGGCGTTTGTATTCAAGTCCTGCGGCTGTATGTGAGGACGTCTGCGCTTCCGGAAAAACGCGCATCGTGACAGACTGGAGGCGATGTTGCAGACCGTGTTCGGAGGCAAACGATGGCTGTTGATGCTGCTCCTCGTCTTGGCAGCGTTTGGAACATACAAGGATTCGCTCCACAACGCGTTCGCCATTTGGGACGACGACACGCTCGTGTACGAAAACCCACTGACCCAAAGGATCACACTCGAAAACGTCGCTGGTGCGTTCACCTCGTACGATCCGGAACTGTATGTGCCGGCGACGATTGTCAGTTTTCAGATTGAACACGCGCTGTTCGGGTTCAACGCGTTCAATTTCCATCTGGATAACCTTCTTCTGCATATCATCGCCGCATGCCTGGGCATGCTCCTGCTGGAAAGACTGGGATTACGGCAAGGGACGGCATTCTTCGCCGCGCTCCTCTTTACAGTCCATCCGTTGAATACGGAAGCGGTGGCGTGGGTCAGCGCACGCAAAGACCTGTTTGCCGGCGTCTTTTCGCTCTCTTCGGCTTTGGCGTATCTATCGTATCGCGATGGCAATCGACGGTTCCTCTGGATCAGTATTGGGTTCTTCGTGCTCGCACTTCTCTCAAAGCCTGTCTCGATCGTGCTGCCATTTGCCTTGCTCCTCCTCGACTGGAAGGAAACCGGCAAGATCCGCCGCGCCGACTGGACGGGAAAGATCCCATTCTTCGCGCTGTCCGCGATCTTTCTGATCATCGGCATCTATGGAAAACAGCGCAACCTCGCCGCACTCTCACTATTGGAGACGTTGCTGCTCGCCGTAAAGAGCACGGTGTTCTCGTTGGAGAAATTTTTTCTGCCAACGGCCCTCAGCCCGATCTATCTGCAGACAAATCCCATCAGCATAACCCAGTCGGAGTTCCTTGTACCGGTTGGCATCGTGATCACAGCATTGGCAATAATCTTTCTCATACCGAAAAAGGGCGGAAAATGCTCTGCTCCTGTAAAAGCAATCATGTTTGCGTCTATGTGGTACGCAGTATTCCTCGTGCCCTCCTTCGCCAACTTCGACAAAGACCATTCTGTGTACTTCTTCTCCGACCGGTACATCTACCTGTCGCAGATCGGCATCTTCTTTTTGCTCGGCTTCGCGATCGACACGTACGTCCTTACGGATCACGGGAAGGTAAGGCGCGCGGCATTGATGCTGATGACAGCGGGCATCGCTGGCTTGTTCTCCTGGGGCGCGCATGCACAGAGCCTGCTCTGGAAGGACAGCGAGACGCTGTACCGCGACTCACTACGCAAGAACGACCGCAGTGTGATCATGCATTACAATCTTGGCTTGCTTGAACAGAAGAGGGGAAATCGGGATGCGGCGTTCGCGGAGTATCAGAAGGTCCTCTCACTCGACCCGGATGACTGGAAGACACTGACGAACCTCGGCATGTGGTACAACGAGGAAGGTGACCGGACAAAAGCGATGGAATACCTGCAGCGGGCCGCGGATATCGCACCCACGTCCCCGCTCGTCCACAGCAACATCGGCGTCGTACTGATGGACCAAGGGGACACCGACGGGGCCATCGCGGCATTCCGCAAGGCGATCGTCGCCAGTGAGCGTTTCGCCCAGGCGCATATCAACCTCGCCGCCGCGCTTGGGAGGAAGGAGCTCTACGAGGAGGCGCTGCGCGAATACAAGCGCGCGTACGAACTCGTCCCGGAACTACTGAACGACCTACCGGACGTGCGCAGAGCCTTGGAATCGTTCTGAAAAAAGCGTACTGTTTAGCCAATGCGACGGCTCACCAAGATCATCTGCACCCTCGGGCCCACGGCGAAAACGCCCGCCCAGGTGGAGGCACTCGCGCGAGGCGGCATGAACGTGGCGCGGATCAATTTATCGCACGGGTCGTGGGAGGAGCACCGAGCAACCATCCGTTTGGTGAAGGCTTTGAACAAGAAGCTGGCGGCAGAGGGAAAATTACCTTCCTGTGTGGGCATCCTTCTGGATACCAAAGGTGCCGAGGTACGGACGGGGAACGTCACGACGCCTTTGAAGGTGAAGAAGGGCGAGCTCGTCGTCTTCTCCCCCAAGCCGCTGCCAAAAGAGAAGAAGAAAGTCGTTATCGTCGATTACAAGGGCTTCGCACGCGATGCGAAGGCGGCCGACCAGATCCTTCTCGATAACGGGAAGATCACGTTTCAATTTGTCTCGGCAAACAGGGACGGATCGGTGGTCGCCCGCGCCAAGCAGGACGGCTCCATCGGCTCACGGCGACATGTGAACCTGCCGGGGGCGAACCTCGACATGCCCTCGCTGACGAAGGATGACTGGATAAGCATCGCTGTGGGTGCGGAAGAAGGCGTCGACTTTCTGGGCCTCTCTTTTATTCGCAAAGCATCCGAAATCCATGACGTGCGCGATTGGCTGAAGAAAAAGAAGAAACACGTCAGCCTGGTCGCCAAGATTGAAACCCGCCAAGGCGTCGACAATCTGCAGGACATCATCGATGTGTCCGATGCCATGATGGTCGCCCGCGGCGACCTGGGCGCCGAAATCCCCTTTGAACAGGTCCCCGTGGTGCAGGACGTGATGGTGTCACTGTCCCGCAAAGCGGGCATCCCCGTGATCGTGGCCACCCACATGCTCGAGAGCATGGTCGAGAACCCGATCCCCACCCGCGCCGAAGTCACCGATATCGCCCACGCAGCCACCACGTCGACAGACGTCACGATGCTTTCGGGCGAAACCGCAAGCGGCGCGCATCCACTGCTGGCATTGGACGCGATGGACCGCGTACTCCGCGAAACCGAGAACCACCTGAGTAAATCGCGCAAAATGCTCCACGCCGAGATCCGCAATGAGCGCGACGCGCAGGCACAGTCGGCAGTCACCTTTGGGCTTTCGTCGCATGCGGCAGCGATCGTCGTGATGACGCGCTCCGGCCAGACCGCACGCGAAATCGCACGCTTCCGCCCGCACCTCCCCATCATCGCTCTCACACCCGACCCGCAGGTGCAGCGCGCACTGCAGCTCTCCTTCGGCGTCTTCCCACTCGTTGTCCCCTTCAGCGCGGATCCGGAACGGACGGTGAAGGAGTCCATGGCGAAGATCAAAAAGGCAGGCTTGCTCAAGAAAGGCGAAAAATTCGTCCTCGTCACCGACATGAAATCGCACAGCGAAAGCCACAGCACGATGCAGGTAAGAATTGCTTAGCAGCAGCCCGGAGTTTATCCTGAGCCGAGCCGAAGGGTGGCTGCGGGATTTTTTACTTGAGGATTTTTCCTGGATTCCGCGCCCGCGAAGGGGCGCTGCTACTCCCTCACCACTGCCACCACCGGATCCTGTTGCGTATAGCGGAGTTTCGCTGCAGGGATCATCGCGGCGATCGCGGGGTCTTCTTGCAAATTCTCGAGCGACTGCGCCTCGGCGATCTGCATGTTCAGGACTTCCTGCTGCAGCAGGAGGATGGAGCGCTGGTTTTCCAGCTTGCGGAGGTTGTAGCCCTTTGTGGCGTTCGCGTTCTCGTGGAAAAGGATCAGCAGAGCAAGCACCAGAATGAGCGTACCGACGCAGACCATCAGGAGCGCTGTGCTCTGGCTCACGAGGCGTCCAAGTGACGCCCTGCGGGGCATCGACGACGATGGCTCCCCGAACGGAAATGAAAACAGGCGGCTGGTGAGCGAGAGTGCGGACATCGGGCACAGAAGTATGGATCGGAAGCGACGAATTTGCAAATTTTAGCTCATGGGAGCGCGCGTTCGGCGCGCGTCATTCCGCAGGCCGAACGCCTGCTCCTAATTACTTGCTTATAGTTTCCGAATGGCCCGGAACTTTGCGCTCCTAGACCGGGGATTTTCCGCAAGCTCCTGCGCAGATGGGGAGACGGCCTTCTTCGTCAGCAGCTCAAAAGGTGCGGCCACAGAAACTTGGCCCGTGACGTCATTCAGCACGGGCGTGGTCATGGTACGGAAGGCCTGCTTGACCATCCGGTCCTCCAGCGAGTGGTAACTGATGATGCCTGCGCGTCCGCCGCGCAGGAGAATCGATGGCAAAGCGTCCAACAGGAACCGGAGCGCGCCAAGTTCATCGTTCACAGCGATCCGCAGCGCCTGGAACACCTGTGGCAGGACACCGGGTGCGCGATAGGTGAAGACCTTCTCGACGCAGCCAACCACATCATCCGTTTTCCAATCGTGTAGAGGGCGGGTCTCCGCGTGGAAATGGAGATGGAGGACCTCGGCCAGATGTTTGCTTCGCTGCAGCTCGCCGAACTCCCGGAACATCCGCGCGATGTCCTCGACCGATGACGTGATCAATAACTCCGCTGCTGACTGTCCTCTCGAGCGGTCGTACCGCATATCTAATGGGGAGGGACTGTCTCCGCTTTTGCGAAATGAAAATCCCCTCTCTGGGTCATCGAAATGCGGTGAGCTCACACCCAGATCGGCGAAAACGATACCGACAGGGACACCGGGGACTTCAGCGACATCGCGGAAATTCCGGTTCTGCAGATCGATCCGCGTCGCAAACCGCCCCAGATTCTTTCCGGCAGCAGCGAGGTTCCCCGCATCGGCATCCAGCCCGATCAACCTCCCATCAGGACTGGTCGCCTCCAGGAACGCCACCGCATGGCCGCCGAGGCCAAGGGTGCAATCGAGAACGCTCTCCCCGGGCCTCGGAGAGAGAGTCTGGAGCGCCTCCGCTCGGAGAACCGGGACATGTGCCTGCATGTGACGAGTGTATGCCCAATCCCCTTTTATTGAACAAATAATGTATACAACATTATACTTTCTATTGACCTCGAATTGCCGTTTTGTGGCTGTAATTAGGTATTAATAAGGCCATTGACCTTTCAGAATAATGAAGTATTATGATCAGCTCTTGAAGAGATTACTCGTCCTCTTCGGCCTGTTCCTGCTGGCGGCACCGTTGGGTGCGTCTGCGGCGGACAACATGACTGTCGGCGGCTGGGAGCCTGCCGCCGGTGACGTCTTTATCGTCGATGTGCCCTCCAATATGGGCTACTTGGTGCACGAAGACGGGCGCGCGTTCCCCTTTACCGTTGCTACGGGACGCAAGGCCTTTGTCCATTACATCGGCAAGTACTACAACGCCGAGACGCCGCTTCGCACCTGGAAGGCCCAGTCGCGCGAATCGACGAATGACCGGTACACCTTCGGCGTGAGCGGCCGCTTCCTTCGTCTCTACCAGGATGGCAACCGCACCTCCTACGGGATCCACAGTTACTACAAAGTGGACGAATGGATGCAGCAAGACGAGCGATTCCTCTCGATGGGATGCATCATCGTGACCGAGAACATCCTGGACGTGATCGAGAAGACGTACACGCTGAACAAGAAGTCACTGACGATCATCACGACCGATGATGTGGAGGATGAGTTGCTCAGCCTCATGTATACGCCCAAGGAGACCTTCGGGCCGATAGCAAAGAAATAATGGCCTGCCATGTACCAGTCGCCCTGCGGGGTCCAGTACATGGCGGAGAGGGAGGGATTTGAACCCTCGATACGGTTTTAACACCGTATACCGCATTAGCAGTGCGGCCCTTTCGACCACTCAGGCACCTCTCCGCGGTACGATGAGTATAGACGAAGTCCTTCACGATTCCACTCCCCGAGCCGCTTTCCTATACCCGCACCATTCACAGCCGGATGCGGCAGCCGGAGGCAGATCGCGACAGAGGCACGCATGTGCCTCCATGAGCGCCTCCTCGACCCATCCGTCGTCAGCTGTATAGGGAAGGATCTGCATGGAGAATTCCAGTTTCCCGCCGAAATGGTCGAGCTCCTTATCGCCGTTGACGAAGACGAAGTACCCGATGTCGGAGACGGGGAACGCATTGCGTCGAAACAGCCACTGATAGATCTCCATTTGGCGCTTGTACGCTTGCTTCCACTCATCCTCCAGGCTGATCTCGTTGGGCGTGCTTGTCGCCTTGTAATCGACGATATGCAGGCTGCCCTCCGGCCCCTCCCAAACGTCATCCACGGCACCGAAGAAAAGGAAATTCGTCGGCTCATGCAACGCCTGCATGCCGTGGAAGTTCTCGCGCCATTCATCAAGTTTGGGATGCGAAAAGGGCACGGCATCTATGCCAAACTCCTTCATAAGCGCGTGAGGTTCTTTCCGTGCGCGATGGAAATCGAACTCCCGCTTCATCAAGGCATCCACGGCAATATTGAGCGTGTATGGCGGCGTGGACGGCCGCCCGATGCCAGAGCGGCGGTCCAGATAGAAGCACCGCGGACACCCGAGAAACATCTCAAGCTTGGTTCGGCTCAGTTTGTACGGTTCTTTCGACGCCGGGTCGAAGAGGTTGCGCGTGCGCGTTGCAGTCGCCATACCAAAAGAATACCAGAGACGATGTCATGGTGAGCCTGCGAACCAGACATCGGCGTGTCGTCCGGAGTTTATCCTGAGCTTGACGAAGGACAGCTCAGGATGACACGCAGTTAAGCAGCGACCGGCTTGCGGCACATCTGCTCCCACCGTGTCTTGCATTCCTCCACCATCCGCTGCGCCTCGCGCTGGCACTGGAGCAATTTCTGCCGCTTCACGTAGGCCGAGTGCGCGATCGATTCACGCATTGCATCGAGCCGGGCAACGGCCTGGCTGTGGAACGATTCCCACTGCACCCACTGCTCATCGGCCAGGGCATATTCGGGCATCATGTTGCTGCCATACGCGGCCAGATCGTTGCGCATTGAACCCAGCGACGTGAGGATCGACTGGCGGAGATCGGACATGCCGCTGCGCATTGCCTGCATGCGGGTGCGCTGAGCCTGTTCAGTATCCAGTGACACGCGCTGCACCTCCCAAACCAATCCCGTCATCTCTAGTCCACGGATCAGCAGCCCTGAGAGGTCAAATTGCCACCAGCGCAGGCCATGGAACGCGCTTCGGGGAAATGCATGATGGTTGTTGTGCCAGCCCTCACCGAAGGCGAGGAGCCCAATCACCCACTCATTCCTACTCTCATCCGATGTCTCAAATGCGCGCTTACCGAATGTGTGGCAAATGGAATTCACGCTCCACGTCACGTGCTCGGTCCAGAACAGCCGCACCACGCCTCCCCACAGCAGGCCCGTCCAGCCGCCCAGAACGAAGGGGATAATGAACGGCAGAACCGTCCACAACAGGGACCAGCGCGAAACAAACATTACTGTACGGTCCTGAAGGAGGCCGGGTGCGAACTCCTCGGCATAGGAATAATTCTTGAGGGAAAATAGCCAGCCCATGTGCGCGTGCCAAAAACCTTCCAGGGGGCTGTGCGGATCTCCTTCTTCGTCGGACATCGCGTGATGGCGGGTGTGCGTCGCAGCCCACTCGTCCGGCTTTGAGCCAACCAGAGCCATGCAGCCGAGGGCGAGGAAAATGCCGCGGATCCATTCGTAGGTCTTGAACCCCTGGTGCGTGAGCATGCGGTGATAGCCGACAGTCACCCCCATCGCCAACACGAGGGTCATGACCGCAAACAAGACAATGTCGCTGACGAACAGATAGCGTTGCCATGCAAAATACACGCCGAGGAGCAGGCCCAAAAACGGACCGACGACCGCGATTGTCATAATAACCCTGTTCATCAACTCGTCGCGAGATCGCATAGACCCATGCTAATCAGATACAAAAGTCATGGCAAATTGGATTCAGACAAAAGGGAATAAACCATGGTAGAGTGCCGGAGATGTCAACGACCGTTATCGGCTTCGACCTCGGCGGCACCAAGAGCGCGATCAGCCTCTACGACACGGATCTGTGGACGGCCGTGGCACATGAGAGCATGCCCACGAACGCACATCTCGGATTGCCGGCCGTGATGGACAATGCCGCAGCGATGATTGCAAAGTTCCGCAGAGACGACACGGTCGCCGTCGGCTTCGGAATGCCGGGGTTGATCCGGCACGCGGACGGCAGCGTGGCACAGACGCCGAACATCCCGGGCGGAGAGAACTTTCCGGCGAAGCAATTCCTGGAGAAGCAGTCGAAACTGCCGGTCTTTGTGGATAACGACGCACGCTGTTTTACGCTTGCCGAAGCCAAACTTGGTGCAGGAAAGGGGCATTCGGTCGTGATCGGCATCACGATGGGCACGGGGGTGGGCGGAGGCGTCGCGATGGATGGGAAACTCTTCCACGGCGCACACGGCTTCGCGGGCGAAATCGGGCACATGCTGCTGATCCCCGGACAGCCGCCGGTAGGATCCAAGCATACGCGCGGCGATGTGGAGCAATTCCTCTCCGGTACCTCCCTCGGTAGGCGCTGCGAACCGGCGGAGAAGCCCGAGGATTACCTGGACGGCCATGCATGCGCGTTCCTCTGGGCCGACGTGTTCCGCGAGATCGCCTGGATGCTCTGCAACCTCACGCATATGTTCGACCCTTCCGTGATCGTTTTCGGCGGAAGCACCGGCCGCGCACTGCGTCCGCACCTTAAGAATATCGGCACCGAACTTGGCCTGTGGCTCCTGCCGGGCATGCCGATCCCCACACTCACAATCGCCGAACGGCAGGATGCCGGGTCGCTGGGGGCGGCGTTGTTGACCCAATGAAATCTGAGGGCGGGCATACTTGCCCGCCATGATGACCGCAGGCAGGTATGCCTGCGCTCAAGCGATGGAACGTTTAATGTACTGGTTCCCCGGAAACGTCATCGCCAGGTAGTCCTGCGCGGTATCCGCGTATTGAGCGTCATCATGGAGCGACTGTTCCTGCCAGAGGCGCGTGCACTCGCTCGCATCCATCGCACCCTGGTAGCCGTTGTCCGCGTTCTGGACTTGGCCGTTCTTCAGCAACTTGAACGTCCAGTGGAGGTGCGGCCCCGTGCAGTTGCCCGTCTTCCCTGAGAGCCCAATCGGGTCGCCCTGGGAAATCGTCTTGCCGCTCACCGCAGTCGCACTGGAGAGGTGCGCGAGGAGGCTGCGCCGCTTGCCGTCGTCGATCGTGACGCTGATACCGTACCCCTGTGAGCCTTCATCTTTGACCGTGATGGTGCCATCGTGAGGCGCGTAGACCGCAGTGCCTTCGGGTATCCCAAAATCGATACCGTTGTGTCCTGCCATGCCAAATACGGCGTAATCGGAAGGATTCTGACCGAAGCCCTGCGTGATCAGCGGTGAGCCGGGAAGTGGTGAGAAGATCATAGGAAGAAATTTTAGCAGAGCCGCAGGTCTTCGACCTGCGGACCGCGCGTCGAAGACGCGCGGCTATGTATCAAGAATTCCAGTCCGTGTGAAATGCGCCAGGTTTATCAATGCGTTGATACGTGTGTGCCCCAAAAAAATCTCTTTGCGCCTGGATCAGGTTCTGTGCGAGACGCGGACGCCGGAGGGTATCAAAGAACCAGAGGGAGGCCATTGTTGCGGGGATAGGAATGCCGGAGACGACAGCAAGCGCGACCAACTGACGCCACTCCGCCTGTGTTTTGCCCTCAAAGCGCTGCAGGACTTTCTTCTCCGCAGCCGCATTGCCCGTCTGAGCGGGTTGGAGGATCGTGAGAAACTTGGACCGAATGATGCACCCGCCACGCCAGATGCGCGCGACCTCGGCCAGATCCAGATTCCATTTTTTCTCGGACGACATGGTCGCCATCATCTCGAAACCCTGTGCATAGGCACAGATAATGGAAAGCTCGAGCGCGGCTTTGACGAGCGAAATGACTGCAGGCTTCGTCACTTTTGTCGCTTTGGCGAGGGACTCCGGAAGTTCCTTCATGCGCCTCGCGCGGTGCGCGGTCTCGCCCGAGAGGATGCGTGCATCGACGGCGGCATTGATCGTAGGAATCGCGATGCCGAGATCCATTGCGGTCTCGGTCGTCCATTTGCCCGTCCCTTTTTGGCCCGCAACGTCAGCAATCACGTCGATGAGGTCCCCCTTCGTCTCAGGGTCCTTCTTCGTGAAAATCTGCGCGGTGATCTCCATGAGGAACGATCCTAGCTCATCACCCTTACTCCAGTCCTTATACGTCTTCGCAAGTTCCGCGTTGTCCAACCCACCGACAGACTTGAGCACGTCGTAACTCTCCGCAATCAACTGCATGATCCCGTACTCGATACCGTTGTGGACCATCTTCACAAAGTGCCCCGCTCCACCCGGCCCGATGTACGTGACACATCGTCCCGAGCCCGAGCCCGCTTTTGCGGCCATCTTCAAAAACAGTGGCATCAGGGTTTCCAGTGCCTGTGCATCGCCCCCCGGCATCATGCTCGGACCCATCAATGCACCCTCCTCGCCACCACTCACACCCATGCCCACAAAGTGCATCCCGAGTTTCTTGAGACGTGCTTCGCGGCGCTCTGTGTCGCGGAAATGGCTGTTCCCGGCATCAATCAGGATATCTCCTTTCGTGAGCATTGGGAGCAGTTCTTCGATAACCGCATCGACAGGATCACCCGCCTTCACCATGAGCAAAATCGCACGCGGCGCTTCCATTCCCGTCACAAACTCGCGCAGGGATTCCGCCGCGACGAACTCCCCTTCCTTCCCGAATTTCTGGACGAACTCGTGTGTCTTCTCCGTGGTGCGGTTGAAAACAAAAACTTTGGCCCCATTCCTCGCCGCGTTCCGTGCGAGGTTGGCTCCCATGGTGCCGAGACCGATGACGCCCAACTGCATGGCAATATCATAGCGCAGGTCTTCGACCTGCGGCGAATGAATCCGGTTTCGCACGTCGAAGACGTGCGCTACCTCACCTTCTCCCAATCCTCCAAGAATTTCTTCACCCCGCTGTCTGTAAGCGGATGCATCGGCAACTTCTTGAAGACGTCATACGGGATGGTGCAAATGTGTGCACCGAGTTTCGCGGCGTCGACGATGTGGCGGGGATGGCGGGTGGAGGCGACGAGCACTTCACAGTCAAAATTGTAGTTGCTCCACGCGTCCATGATCTCCGCGATCAGCATCATGCCATCTTCCGACGCGTCATCGAGGCGGCCGATGAACGGACTGATGATGTTAGCGCCCGCCTTCGCGGCGAGGATCGCCTGGGAAACGGAGAAGACCAGCGTCGTGTTCGTCTTGATCTTCTTGGAGCGGAAATGCTTCAACGCCTTGAGGCCCTCCGTCGTCATCGGAACCTTCACGACGACGTGCTTGTGCCATGCTGCGTACTCCTCGCCTTGTTTGATCATACCGGGTGCATCCGTCGCGGTGACCTGCGCACTCACACACGGAACGTGCTTGCACATTTCGAGGACCGTCTTTTTAAAGTCTTTGCCTTCTTTCGCGACGAGGGACGGGTTCGTCGTGACACCATCGAGAACGCCCCACTCGGCGATTTCTGCGACATATTCGACGTTGGCCGTATCCAGGAAAAGCTTCATGACTGTATGGTACATCCCCTATGCGCCGTTCTCCACTCCTCTTTTGCACGCTCGTGATTCTGAGTGCGTGTTTACCTTCCGCAACTCTATCGCCACCTGCTTCTTCGTCGCAGGCAAGTACGCCTGCGCTCAGTTCTGATACATCGCTATCATCTTCCGCCGCTTCAACATCCACCAAAGAACTACCCGCCTCCATCCCTCCCCTCCCCGTCCCCTTCTCCCCGCAGGCACCCACGGCAAACTGGGATGCGCTGCATGAGGAATCGTGCGAGGAAATGGCCATGTTGATGGTCGTGCACTATCTAAACGGCACTCCATTGAACCCCGAGATCGCCGAACGCGAAATCCAGGACCTCGTCGCGTGGGAACATGACCATGGCTACGGCGATGATGTGAATGCTGAAAAAATGGTCGAGATTGCGCAAAAGAAATTGGGCGTTCGTGCGCGGGTCCGCACCGATGTGACGATCGAGACGATCAAGGAAGAACTCGCGTCGGGCAACCCCGTCGTCATCCCAGCAGCTGGCCGCAAACTCGGGAATCCCTACTTTTCCGGCGACGGCCCCTGGTACCACGCGCTGACGATCATCGGCTACAAGCCCGGATGGACGGGCGATTATTTCGTCACCAACGATCCGGGTACGAGACGCGGGCAGCAGTACACGTACCGGGCAGATGTCCTGCTCGACGCCATCCACGATTGGACAGGCGTAAAGGAAGAGATTGGGAATGGCAGGAAGGCGATGGTGATACTGGAACGGTGATGTTCCATAGGGGTGTGGAACCGTTTTTTTGTTGATCTGATGCGGAAGAATCAACATTTGAAAAATTTTATGATCAACGGTGCCTTCCGGCAAAGATTGATCCTATTCACGATGGGAATATGACATTGTTTCGGAATCGATATCGGAATGAATCGGCACGAATGCCGGGGCATGATTATGCCTCACCCGGATGGTATTTCGTCACCATTTGTACCGGAGACCGAATTGGTTATTTCGGTACGGTACGAAACGGATACGTGTGCCTATCAAATATCGGATCGATTGTTGCGGATGAATGGATGAAAACGCCGATAATCCGTCCATGTGTGCAATTGGATGATTGGATCATCATGCCGAACCACATGCACGGGATTATTCGCATCACGGAAATGGGGACGCCCAGGCGGGGCGCGGGAAATGCATATCCGTTGTCGGACGTTATCGACGCGCCCCATGTGGTCCGCAAATTATCCGTAGGGACGCCCCGGCGGGGCGTCCCTACGATGTCGGATGCGTCGCCGGACGCGTCGGATATATCCATGGACGGAATTGCGCCGCACGCGGCCGGACGGAATGCACATCCATCATGGAAACCCGGTTGTTTGGGATCCATCATCAACCAATTTAAAACCGTTTGCACAAAACGTATCCGCGCGGCGGGATTTGTCGATTTCGCCTGACAACCACGGTTTCACGACGTCATCATCCGCGACGCCGAATCCCTGGATCGTATCCAACGTTACATCATCGATAACCCGCGAAACGGGTAGATGGCATTTCGTCGCAATAATCCATAGAATCACGCCATGACTCGCCCCGACGCCAAATCGCTCATCGGCAAACCCTCGCATGAGGTCCCGATGTCCCTGCAGCGTATCGCTGCTGCGGCGGTGCCGGGCGAACGCCACTGGATCGGGCCGAAGGAAGCGAAAGCGCTGGGGAAGGACGAACGTATGGCCTACGACTTGGCGCACAAGATCATGGCGCACCTGTGCATCCAGGCCCCCACAAAGCACAAATCCGGCCATCCGGGCGGTCCCCTCTCGGCCTTCACATTTACGTATTTCGTCCATAAACGGAGGAATCCCGAGGTCGACCCCGCGATGCGGATGAGCGCGGGACACTTAAGTTTGCTCGCGTACGGGATGCAATGGCTGATGCACCGCGAAGGGCGGGACAAGCGCCTTGCATCGCCCCAGGCGATCATCGACAGTTTCCGCAAACCCGACGGTCTACCCGGGCACGTGGAAGCAGGCATCGGCGATATCCCCTTCGGCTTCGGGCCGCTCGGAAAAGGGCTGAGCAACGGGCTCGGCGTCGCCTTCGGCCTCAAGTACCAGGAAAAGCAGGGCACGGTCGACGTGCTGATCGGCGATGGCGACAGCCAGGAAGGCCAGGTGATGGAAGCCGTACGCCTCGCATCGCACCTAGGCGTTCCGAACCTGATGATGCACGGCGACTTCAACGATGTGCAGCTCAGCGGCTTGCCAACGCAGACCGTTGCAGCGGATTTTCCGTCGATCGTGGCTGCCTCAGGCTGGACGGTGATCGAGGTGCAGAATGGGAATGATCCCGGACAGGTGGTTGCGGCACTCGACCTCGCGGATTCGTTGTGTAAGGGCACTTCGAGAAGCGCCCCTACGTTCATCTGCTACTACACAACCATGGGCGACGGTGTGACGGTGATGGAAGAAGGTTCGAACACCGGGGCCGTCAACTATCACGGCAGCCCGCTGAAAGATGACGTCGTGGCTGCAGCCCTGAAGGACTTGCCACCCCTTGATGAGCTCACAAAACACTATGAAATATTTCGCCCGAGCCCTTCCAAAAGCCAAATACCTGAAGATCTCCCTTTCACGCCGCCCAAGGGGTACAGCCGTGCAATCACGAAGGAAAAAGGGGCCGCACGCCAAGACTTTGGCGCAGTCCACCTGAAAGAAATGATGAAAGGCGATCGCCGGATTGTCGTCCTCCATGCCGACCTCGCAGGATCGGGCGGGTTCGATAAGGTCTCGAAGGAATTCCCCGACCGCGTGATTAACGTAGGCGTAGCCGAAGCCAATATGTACATGATGGCCGCAGGCATGCGCCAATCCGGCCTGCTTCCCGTCACCTACACATTCGCGGCTTTTGGGACCAACGAGGCACGAGCGAATGCGCGCTTGATCGACGTGAACTGCGGCCACACCCGCTGCGGTATCCTCAACGACTGCACGCACGCAGGCCTGAGCGTCGGCGAGGATGGGGAGACGCATCAGGAGCGTCACTATGTGAACATTCCCTTCGATAACACACAGGTCTGGATGCTCGCCGATAGCAACCAATCTGCTGCGGCAGCCGAACGAGCGATGGGCATCGTCGCTGAAGGAAGCCAGAGCGTGTATGCATTCTTCCCAAGGAGCGGCCACGACCAACTCAAGACCCCCGCCGGTGAAGTGATCTACGGAAAGGACTACACGTTTAACGGGAAGATGGACATGATCCGCGGCGCCGGAGATCAGACGGACGACATCACGATCATCGCAACAGGAATTCCTGTCCACGATGCCATCGCCGCCATCGATATCCTGAAATCCAATCCGCATCCCCCCTCGATCCGGATCTTAAACGCCGCTTGCATCCGCCCACTCGACGCGTCGGCCGTCGTGGAAGCCGCTCTGGAGACCGGGCACATCGTGGTTGTGGAAGACCATTCGTCGGAAGGAGGGTTGGCCAGCCAGGTCGCCGACGTGATTGCCGACTTCCAACTCCCCTGCTCGCTCCGTCGTATGGGGGTAAACCGGTACTTCCCGTCCGGCACGGCGAATGACCTCAAGCTCATCGCGGGGCTCGACGCCGAGAGCATCGCCGATGCGATCCTTGACGAGGTGAATGCCGAGGTGACCGGCGGGGAAGATGCCTTTGTGACGGTGATGCACACGCTGGCGGCAAACAAGAAGAGGAGCCGTTTTGGCCCGTCCATCCAGCCCTTTATTGACCGTGTCCTGAAAGAAAAGTCCTATATGGAAGGCTTGCGCGTGAAGTGGAAGAAGCGAGGCCTCGCTGCCTCAAAACTCCCGGGAAACGCCCAGCTTAAAAGTGCCCTAGAGGAGTGATTTTGAGACATATGGAGGTATTCTAGAAATATACCAGTCCCGGGATTCAGCAAGTCGCTCGCCGGGATTGAACAATGATTGTGTGCTATAATTTGAGGATTCTATCGACATGAAAAAACAAACACTTCATTCAGGGCTATACACGCAAATTCTTTCCTCTAAAGGGGTGAAGAAGCGTCATTCATCGAGCAATTCGACGTACCGTAGCTCAAGGTCACCAATGTGCACCTCGGCCGCGCTCTTGGCGGAGACCTTGAACTTGACGAGGAAGGTGTCGCCAGCAGTCCACGTGGGCGCACCCGAGAAGGTGACGGTGGACGTCGTCCAGCTGGCCGATGCCAGGGTGCTGCGCCGGTGATGGAGACCGCGGCGTCCGCCGTGTCGAACACGCTCAGGTCGAGCTTGTTGTTCGTGGTGACGCCATCGGTGGTGCGGTAGTTGACGGTGATCGGGTTCGCCTTCCAGCGGACGAACTGCTGCGGGAGCGTGACGCGGAGGATCATCGGCCAGCTCCGGCGGTGGAACAGACGCTCCCCCTTTCGGTGCCTGCCGCGGACAGAACTGTTTCCATCCCCCCGTGGGACCCGTGACCCACCCGGCCGCCGCATCGTCATCGCGTAGATCCACCCCGCCGACATCGGCCATCCCAGCACCCGGCACCAAACCACTGCCACCGTTCATCGAGGGCTTGCCCGACTTGATCGCCAACGGTTGGAATCTTCTCGGCATCAGGATCACCAGCGGCACACCGTTGCGCTTCTTCGGCGTCGTCGATACCGCGCCGCAGGTGGCCTTGGGCTGCACGGAACAACTGCTCGCGATCCGGGTAATGCTGGGAGCGATCGTGCAGATCCTCATCAGTCTGATAGGTCTTCTATTTGCACTGGCCGTGTTGCTCTTCTTGGCAAGGAACCGTGGCGGGAGATACGACTTCAGCTACATTTTCCTGCCGTTGCTCTTCCTGCGCCGTCGGAAGAAGAAGGAAAAGAAACGCAAGCCATCACACAAGTGAGGACAACGCTTTGTCCTTTGCCTCACATTTGCTAGGATGTGTACCACTATGATCCGAATCAAAACGTTTGTTGCCGCGGTGTGCATGTTCTTGATGGCAGCCGCAGCAATCCCAAGCCCGGCATTTGCTGCGGGATCCTTTTCCGACGTGTCGGAGAAGAGTCCGGAGTTCGCCGCAGTAGAGTTCCTGAAGGCCAAAGGCATCATGCAGGGATACCCCGACGGGACGTATAAGCCGAAGCAGACAGTGACTCGTGCCGAAGCGGTGAAGATGCTCGTGTCCACGAGGCTGTCGCCGGAAGAGATCCAAACCTTCACGAAACGCTCCTACACGGATGTCCCGACAGATGCGTGGTACCGGCCCTATGTGGAAGCGGCATTCCAGAAGCTCGGCTTGATCGACGGTCCGCCCAAAACGACAACGTTCAACGGCGGCCGCACAATCCAACGCGCGGAATTCCTCAAGTTGCTGTTTAAATCGCAGGGCATCGACACGAACGCGTACAGCGAAATCGTGCTGCCGCTCGCATTCGACGTCACCGATACCACCGCGTGGTACTACCCGCTGATGCGCTACGCCGTCTCCACGATGATCATCCACGTCGAACCGGATGGAAAACTCCACCCCGACAGTGAACTGACGCGCGGCGAAGTGGCGCTGGAGATCTATTACCTGGCGATGTACCAGGCGGGCAAGCGCACGCAGGCCGGCCTCTCTATGGAGGAGAGCGACCTCGTGAACACCCTCCAACTCCTGGAACAGAAGCAGTTCGCGGCGGCGGAGATGGCTTCCGCACGCGCACTCCTCGCGGCGCGTGGCGCGCTCACGAGCAAGCCGACGACAGCCATCGTCCAGGCAGCCGTGAAGATCGCCGAAGCGTTCCGCGGTTTGGTGCGCGCATACGTTGCCGGCACCGAAGGCCGGCTGGATGACGTCCTCGCTCTCAGCAAGGAAGCGTGGGGACTCGCAGAGAGGGCGCAGCAACTCAGCCCTAGCCTCAAGGACCTCGCAGTGCGCGTACAGACCATTGCGAAAGGAATGGCCGACCAAGCGCGGGAGATGATCAAAGGAGGGACAGGGGCACCAGCGCAATGATACTTGTGGAATCGCGGCTGCGCTCAGAGTCATTCGACTCGTCTAAGACAAAGAATGGCCCGAGTCCGCCGAGACGGACGAGGACCATGAGCGAGCGAAGCGAGTCGAATGGCGGAGAGGGTGGGATTCGAACCCACGAACCCATTGCTGGGTTACCTGATTTCAAGTCAGGCGCCATAGACCACTCGGCCACCTCTCCGGGGATAGTGTACGGAATTGAAGGAAAATCTGCTACAATTGACCGGATACCAATGCCTCTTTTGTCCCACCTCTTCCGGCTTCTTTCATTGGCGTTGCCAGTGATCGCTTTGTTCTCTATTGAGGGCGTGTCGGCCGCGGTATTCCCCGATGTGCCCAAGGACCATTTCGCGCTGGAGGCGGTCAACTACCTGACGGAGAAAAGCGTGCTGACGGGCTACGCGGACGGCACCTTCCGACCCGACCAGAAAGTCAACCGCGCGGAGGCACTCAAGATCATCGCATCCGCATTTGTCCCTGTGAGCGATACCGTGCGCCTGAAGAGCAAGGATTTCACGGACGTGCCCGATGACATCTGGTACCTGCCGTCCATCGAGTGGGCAATGTCAAAGAAAGTGATCGACGGTCCGCCCAAGAAGACGGCCTTCCTGCCCACGCAGGCCGTGACGAAAGCGGAATTCCTGAAGATGCTCTTTGCGGCAAACGGCGTCGATGCCAACGCGTTCGGCGACATCAAGCTGCCGCTCTCCTCCGACGTCGCAAACACCAAAGAATGGTCCTACCCGCACCTGCGGTATGCAGTCGCGAGCGGCACGACGGAAATTTCCGACGGCGGGCTCTTTGGCCCCACCCGTGAACTGACGCGCGCAGATGTCTCTCTCCTCCTCTACCGTTTCACGCTCTACCGCAGCGGCCAGCGGACGCAGGATCTACTCACGTTGACGCACGAAGACGTGGAGAATGTCATCACGGCCCTCTCGAAAGGGAAGGCGACAGAAGCCGAGTACGCTTCGGCACGCGCAATCTTACTAGCGCGCGCGGCCGTACTGACGGAACCGGATGCCGTGGTGGTGAAAGTCGCCGTGAAGATTGCGGAGGGGTACCGCGCCCTTACGCGTGCGTACCGTGCGGGGCTCAACGGCGACGTGAACACTGTCGTGAAGCTCTCGGCGGACGCGGCGACGTTGGCTGGCCAGGCGCGGAGGTTGAGCCCGGAGAGTAAATCGTTGGCGGATCAATTGGATAAGTACAGCAGGAGTTTCTCTGACCAGGCGAAGAAGAAAATGTAAGGGGTATAGTCTAACGTGATGGAACCCATCCGTTTTCATGCACGCGTTATTCCCGGCCGAGCCCGCGGTAGGAAGCTCGGCGTGCCAACATTGAACTTTGAACTGGCTGATGTCCCTGCAGTGCTTGACGAGGGACTCTATGCAGGACGCGTGACGGTGGATGGCACCACGCACCTGGCGAGCATCCACTACGGGTTCCGTCCCACCTTTGATGATTCGAAGACATGCGAGGCGCATCTGATCGACATCACGCTGCCCTCTTCCCCAGCAGAAACTGATGTGGAGGTGATCGAGTTTTTGAGGCCCATCACCAAATTCGAATCCGCCGAGGCATTAGCAGCCCAAATGCAGAAGGACATTCAAAAGACGAGAGTGATTCTCTCGTAGTGCCGGTTCGCGAACCGCCACGACGAGTTATACTTCTGGTATGAGAGTTCTCGGCGTCATCAAAGGCCTGTTGCCCAACCGCTCGCCGGTGCGCCTGGCATGGCATCGGTTGAAGGCACTCGCAGCAGCTGTGCGGTACCGATTCCCCGCACGCAGCCTAATAGTGATCGGCATCACAGGCACCGACGGCAAGACCACGACGGTCGGCATGACGGCGCATATTTTGCATGAAGCAGGAATCCCGGTCGGTGCGCTCTCCACAAGCTTCTTCCGTATCCGCGGCAAATCCTGGGACAACCCCACGCACAAGACGTCGATCTCGCCGTTCGCAATGCAGCGGTTCCTTCGGCAGTGCGCGGATGAGGGTTGCACGCACGCAGTGGTCGAGTGTTCGTCGCACGGCCTGGTGCAGCACCGCAACGACTTCCTCTGGCCGCGCGTCACCGCGATCACAAACATTTCCCCCGAACATCTCGACTACCACGGGACGATGGAGCAATACCGCCACGACAAAAGCATCCTCTTCCAGATGCTCCGGAAGGACGGCGTCAGCGTGCTGAACGCCGACGATGAGACGTTCCAGGAGTACACACTGCTCCCAGCACAATGGCGCATCGCCTGGTCGGCATCCCGTTCGTTTAGCCATCCGATGGGCGGGCGCGACTGCGCGATCTGGACGGAGAACGTGGCAGTGACGCCCGCAGGATCCTCTGCCACGGTACTCAGCAATGTGGAAGAAGAGACGCGGAACCTGCAGCTGCACATCCCCGGCGGCTTTAATATTGAGAATGCGCTCTGCGCGATCAGCTGCGCCCATGCGGTGGGGGTGGAGATTGCCCTGGGTGTGAAGACTCTCGCGGATTTCCGCGGAGTGCCCGGGCGCATGGAGAGCATCAACACAGGGCAACCCTTCGCCGTCTACGTCGACTTCACGATCACGCCGAATGCCTACGAGAAGACACTCGCTACTGTGCGCCAGACCCTCGCACCCGGAGCCAGGCTCCTCGTGCTCACGGGGAGTTGTGGCAACAGGATGCGGGAAAAACGCCCGATGATCGGCAAGATCGTCAGTGAGATGGCCGATGTGGTGGTCGTCAGTGAGGATGAAACAGTGACCGAAGATCCGCTGAAGGTGATCGACGAAGTCTGGGCGGGAGTCGACCAAGCGCGGTGCGAAGCCCACAAGATCCCCGACCGCCGCGAGGCTATCCGGTTCCTCTTCAAGAATGCCCATCCCGGTGACGCGGTGCTCCTCTGTGGTATGGGCGCGTGCTCGACCATGCAGACGAGGGAAGGGTTACGAAAATGGGATGAACGAGAGGTTGCGAAGGACTTGCTGAAAGAAATAGGGAGGAATATTGGCGTATGATGGTAAGATGGCTGGATGGTAAACACCATCGAACCATCCAACCATCTCACAATCCGTAAAATCTTTACAGCCATAGACTCTGCTACAACTATTGCAGGCATAGATGAAGTCGGCCGTGGCGCAGTTGCCGGTCCAGTGGTTGCGTGCGCATGCGTCATCGCGACTCCCCTCTTCCGACGTAGAAGAAGTTTTTCGTGCTGGTCACCGTTCGAGAAAAAAGCGGATGACGACGTGCTCATCGCGGACAGCAAACTGCTGAGTCCCCATGAGCGGGAAATTTCCTCCGCATGGATCCGTTCCGCCTGTGCATTCGGCGTGGGTGCCGTGAGCGCATTTGTCATTGATAAACGGGGAATTCTCTATTCGACGAACCAAGCGATGCTGTTGGCGCTTGAGGATCTTCGTTCAAAAACCTCCGTGCAATCACTACTCGTCGACGGCCGGGATCGTTTTCACTTTCCCCTCCCCCATCAGTCCATCATCCGTGGAGACCAATCGGAACCTGCCATCGCCGCTGCCTCCATTGTTGCAAAAGTCTTCCGCGATGGATTGATGCGGGAGTATGCAAAAGACTTTCCTCTCTTCGGCTTTGAGCATCACAAAGGATACGGGGCACCGGTTCACCTTGCAGCGATCAGCGAACATGGGCCGTG
The DNA here is from genome assembly GCA_009691305.1 of Candidatus Peribacteria bacterium. Lineage (GTDB taxonomy): Bacteria > Patescibacteriota > Gracilibacteria > Peribacterales > Peribacteraceae > JABFSS01. The sequence goes on from SICS01000010.1 coordinate 27,513, forward strand.
CACGTTGCATCGGCGGAGTTTCCTGCGAGCACACCTCGAGAATCAGACTCTTCCTATTGTACACAATTTTTGATCGACTTTTTCCTCTTCTCTTAGTCATTTTCTAATCCTGTTCATCATACATATACCTACGCCGACAACGATGAGGGGTAGCGTCAGGAGCTGACCACGCGTGAGGAAGATCCCGAAAATGTCTGAGAGCGGATACTGCTGCTGGCGGATGAATTCGAGCAGGAAGCGTCCGACACCGTAGAGGATCAAAAATGCGGCGGCCGTGCACCCGACGCGTCGCAGGTTTCCTGTGGTGATGCGAAGGTGCCAAAAACAAATCGTGGCGATCAGGAGATCCTTCCCGATGGCGTACAGCTGAATGGGGTGGCGCAGGCCGTCGGCGCCAGGGAACATCATCCCCCACGGGAGCGTCGTGACCGTGCCGTAGAGTTCCTGGTTGATGAAGTTGCCCAGCCGTCCGAGTGCGAGGCCGATAGCGACGGGGACGATGATGACATCTGCGAGTGCTAGCAGGCTGATCGAGTGTTTGCGACAGAAGAGCGACAGCACGAGCACGACGCCGATGAGACCGCCGTGGAACGACATTCCGCCTTCCCACACGGCAAAAATCTTGAGTGGATCGACCGAGAAGTATGTCGGCTCGTAGAAGAGCACGAACCCCAACCGCCCACCGATAATCACCCCAATGACGGACCAGGAGAGCAACGACATCCACGTGTCCCGTGTCAGCGCGAGGTCCCTATACCGCTGGAGACGCGGGAGAACCCATGCGGCGATCAGGAATCCCAGAAGATAGAGGAGGCCGTACCAGTGGATCTGGAAGCCGAAGAGGTCGATTGCGACGGGACGGGATGGGAATAGATGAATCACGCAGACAGTCTAGCCCGCTCCGATTGAAGAATCACGAGGCGGAGCGCTTTCTTTGCTCCTTTCTTTGTCGCCCTGACAAAGAAAGGAGAGGAGAATGTCCCCATGCGTATTCTTGGTATTGAGACTTCCTGTGATGAAACGTCTGTTGCAGTGGTCCTCGACGGCATTCACGTCCAGTCGAACGTGATTTCCAGCTCCCGCGCGACATTTGAAAAGCTTGCAGGTGTGATCCCCGAGCAGGCGGCGCGGATGCAGATCGAATGCATCACGCCTGTTTTGCAGGAAGCCCTGATTGAAGCCAAAATCACGATGTCCGACATCGATGCAATCGCTGTGACCCGCGGCCCCGGCTTGCTCGGCTCTCTCCTCGTCGGAACCGTGACGGCGCGTGCGATTGCCTCAATCCACAAGAAGCCACTCATCGGAGTCCATCACACGCTGGGGCACCTATCATCGACATGGCTGGAAGGTGGCCATGAAATCACTTCGTACGGACGCCCGGGCGGGGCCTCACTACCCCTTTTTCCACTCCTGACTCTCTCCGCCTCCGGCGGCCATACAGACCTCTGGCATCGCGCTTCCCATACGCGGGGGAGGCTCCTGGGCCGAACACGTGACGATGCGGCGGGCGAAGCGTTCGACAAGGGCGCGTCGATGCTCGGACTCCCCTACCCCGGTGGCCCATCGATCCAGAAAGCTGCTGAGGGCGGTGATGTGAAGGCGTATGACTTTCCTCTTCCGCTCCATGCAGAAGACACATTGGATTTTAGTTTCTCGGGATTGAAGACGTCGTTGAAATATTTGTTGCGGGATATTAGCCGCGCGTCTTCGACACGCGGTCCGCAGGTCGAAGACCTGCGGCTAACAATTGATATGGCCGCATCCTTTCAACACGCCATCTGCCGCCATCTCGTTGACCGCGTTGAGCGCGCGATCACGCGCCATCCCGACGTGAAGGAAATCCATCTCGTCGGCGGCGTGTCAGCGAATATTCATCTCCGCAACGTCATGGGTGACCTCTGTAGAAAGAAAGGCGTGACCGTCCGCGTGCCAAAGAATTTGAGCTACTGCACAGACAATGCCGCGATGATTGCGGCTGCAGGATTCTTCCTACACCAAGAACTCGGAGATGACGTGTTCAACACATTCCAGACGGAGGCGTCCATTCCGCTGGAAGCAGTCATCAAGGAGTAAGGAGTGTCCGGATGGAGATCCTCAAAACACTGGCTAGTCTGACTAGCGTCTTCAGTGTCGGATTATTGTCCTCAGAAAGGATGCGGCTGACATTCGCCCTGGCAGTCGCTTCTGAAAATCCCATTTGGAGGCCGATTTCCTCTTGGGTCATGCCCGATTGGCCTACGGCGTATCTGATGCTCTGCATGATTTTGTCATGCTCTTGAAGAGCCACATCAGAGGAGAATTTGCGTGTCATAGGGCAATCGTAACCCACTCCCGACACAATTCAAGAATTACCTAGATCACTGCGCAAACGCCGGCAGTAGGGCGCCCAGGACGATGCCGAGGATGCCGACGATGGCAAACGTGCGGACGAACGAGGAGTACTTCATGGGGAGGCGGGGGTAGTGGAAGCGACGGTGATAGCGATCGACTTTTCATCGGTATTGCCGAGGGCGTCGGTCAGCGTGAGAGTGACCGTGTAGTCACCCTCTTCCTCGAACACGTACACGTACTGCGCGTCGCTGCTCTGGCCGAGAGCATCATCCGGCGAATTGTCGTTGCGCACATCCCAGAGCAGAGATTTCGTGTCCCCAGTGGAGCAGGAGGAATCGAACTCCACGCCCTTGCCCGGCTCCACGCGCAGCCGGCTGGCAGTGATGCACGCGCTGAGGGTGGGCTTGCGCACGATAATCGTGCGTTCCGCGGTGAACTCCTTGCCCGAGATTAGGACAACGTGCAGCTGCACACGGTATTCACCCGGCATCTTGTAGGTGTGCGTGACGCGCGCAGCGCCCAACTCTGCTTTCTTCACGCCCTGGCCTTCGTCACCAAAGAGCCACTTGAACCCCGCGACGGTCTCGCCTGGCGGTACGAACGTCTGCGATCCGTCGAACGTCACCGTGAGCGGTGCGACGCCACCATCGGGCGTCAGGAGGATCGTCGGCTCCGCGGAGGGTGGCTTCACATCGATCGTGATCGGCAGGCGTGTGCTCTTGCCATCGGCGCCCTGGGCCAGCAGCGTGACGGTGTAGGTTCCTTCTTTGCGCAACACACCCGTGAGCGTCGCATCCTCCGCATGGAGAGTGGAATCCTCAGCGAACTCCCAGCTGAAACGCACAAGCGGGGTCGTGGTCTTGGGCGTCAGGGAGATATCGAGCGGCACCTCGCCGCTGATCTTGTTGTTTTGGACCGCTGGCTTGCCTTCAAATTGGAGTGCGGAGACCGTCAGCTGCTCGGTGACGCGGACGATCACCGTGAGTTCCGCCAGTTCGCCCTTGGCGGACCGCGCGCGCACCTGGACGGGATAGATGCCGGCAGATTCAAACGCATGGGACTCCCGGATGAGTGCCGCACCGCGGTCTTCCTTTCCGTCACCAAAGCTCCACGCGACCTCTTTGAGTGGCTCGACCGTCTGCAGCGTCAGCAGGACGCCAAACGGCGTGGGTCCAGTGAGGATTTTCGGTTCCGTGATCAGGGTAATCGGGAACGGCAGCGGCGGCTGTTCCTGCACGGTCACCGTGCGCTTGTAGGCAGTCTGCGACTGGTTCTGGAGCTGAACCGTGGCGACGATCGGGTACGAACCGATCGCGTAGAACGTATGCACAATGTCGGGACTCGTCAGGGTTTCGGGCGCATTGCCGTCGCCGAAATCCCATTGCACCTGCTTGAGGAGTTTGGGGTCGGACAGCAGTCCAGCGACACTGAACTTCACGGCTTTCTCCATCACCAGCTGCACGGGCACCATGGAGAAGACCGCCTGCGGTATTACGATGCGGCGGACGATGCGGCGGTACGACCCGCCGGCGAGCATCACGCGTACGACGGCGGTGTAGGCGCCCTGGCGTTCGTAGATGACGGTCGTCTGGGGCGTCACCGTCTCCTCGTTCATCGTGCCGTCACCGTCGGTGTCCCACTGGTACTTTACCGCCTGCAGGCCCAGGTTGCGCAAAATGCCCGCAGCACGCTCGGCGCTGACGGTCACGGCAACCGGTGCGATCAGGTCGGACGCGCTTGTGGGGGACACGATATCGAGCGGCAGCGCCGGCTCGCGAATGATCAAGAGCGGCGTGACGAGGCTGATAAGCAATATGGGGAGGAGCACGGCGATCATTTGGATCAGGCTGCGGCGGCGCAGCGCGATGGACGTGGATGACTGCGAAATCCGCTTGAGTGCGAGGAGGCCGACACCGATGGTCGCCACTCCGCCGATGAGAGACGAGAGCAGCCCAGCGGAGACAAGTGAGCCACCTCCACCCGTTGGCACGGGCAACGTCGCGAGCAGGAAGCCACACCAGAGAACATACAGGGCGTAGAGCGAGCCACCGACCAGAAGGATGCGCTTCTTCACGATCTGCACCTGCGGAACCGATGATGCCGCAGCGGCCATTCCTGACGCGGATGTCAGGCTGTCAACGGAAATGTCGGAGGGGTCGGGCATGGATTAGGGAGAGGGCAGCAGCGAACGGAGCAGGGTAGGCGGCACGAGTCTCGCGTCCGACGGGATGGTGATCGATGGAGCCGTATTGTGCATTGCGAGGTCTGCGGAGAACATCACGCGGAACGGGGTGGTATCTGCGGCCGCCTGCTTGGACGTAACGTTCCAGACAAGGCGCCGAACCAGGAACGTTCCGGCATCAATCCACAGCTCGCCTGTCGCATCGTACTTCGCAAGGTCATCGCGCGCGAGCGCAAGGTCGAACGCCCTGCCGTTGGATTCGGCCGTCGACTGCATGAGTGCGAGTAACCGTTCGGGGTTGATCGAGACGATGTAGTGATACGCATCCTTGTCATTCATGCGTTCCAACCCCTTATCCTCCACAACGTTGACGACCGATGCCTGCGCGCGGAGGAAGAGCGGGTCGGGCGTGAGCGATAGGGCGGGCGGCGCATCCGTATCGCGTGGAAGCCGTAACCACGACCCGAGCAACCCCTGGCTCCCGGTGAGACCCGACAGTGCGGGATTGAACGACAGCGTGTGGAAGAGGACGTAGGCGTCCGTCGGTTCGCTCACGACGTCCGCCTGGACGGTGAAGGCCGTCTGCGGGAGGCCGGCGCGGGAAAAACTTCCGTTGACGGCTGCCGAAAATGCCGTTTCCTGACCGCCGTGGCCGAGGATGCCGTGCAGTTCCGCTCGCGCATCAAATGCCACGGGCGCTTTTCCGGAGGTGATCTCGACGCGTGCTTCATATTGCGCCGATTCCAGCTGCGCGCTGGCGGCTGTGGCACGTTGAAGCACCTCCGCCGACGGAAGTGACCCGAACCTCCGGCAACCGGAGAGCACGAGAACGCACAACGCCGTCACTGTTACCAACCGTCGCATCGTTGGAGTGCAGTGTACAGGACACAGGCCTGAATCATATTTTTTGAATCCTGAATGTTCTTACCTTGCGGGTGCCGTTTCAATATCGGCCGGCTCCTGGATGAAGAGACGCACGGTCCTGCGCCTACTCGCTCGGATATCCGCAAGCAGCTGAATCAAACGCACTTCGTTCCTGTTGAGCACAAGCGGCGGATCCAGGACGACACGGATGTGGTCGCCGTCAAGCGACAGAACCGTCTGCGCGAGCCGCGTGTGTCCGCTCGTCTCAAGTACGAAGTTCTGCAGGTCGTCCCCGCGGGCGGTGCCGTCATTGACGAACGTGATGGCGGTGACGGCGATCATGTCGCGCGCGTCCGCCCGCAACCGCAGCCGGGCGACGGTCCGCGCGGAGCCATACGTCAAGGTACCGGGAAGGTTCAGCGATTCCGCGGAGACGGTGCCCGTCGGCGTCCCGACAGGGATCGTGACTTGGGTGCTCCCCGCGGGGTTTAGGACAATCTTCACTGGCGCATCGGCGTCCACGTCTTCCCGCGTATCAATCGCTAGCGCGTGTTCTCCCGCTCGTACGGCGTCGATGCGGAAGTCGGCAAGAATATCGAGGCTCTCGGTCGTGCATGCGCGCACGACCATGCCACGGAAGTGCAGTCGTGCGGAGCCTTCACTGCCCGTCACGGGCACAGTGCGCGTCTTGCGCGTCGCCCCGGCCACCGCGTAGACGCGTTCGATATCCTTGGGGTCACCCAGGGCCTTGTGATGGAGTGTCATCGACGACAGGTGGATATCGCGTGTGCACGAGGCGGTCAGGCGCACAGTCAACATCGTGACCCGCTGTGCGCCGATGGGCACCGAGGTCGATGGACGTGGAACCACCTGCACGGTCAATTCGGACTTGTCATCGGCAAAGCAGGCCATGGGAGCCATCGCCATCAGTCCGACAAGGACACCGGGCAGTATTTTCCTCACGAGCATGGGATGCAGTATACAGGAGAGATCACCATCCGCCACTCGCGCCACCACCACCCGAACTTCCCCCGCTGAAGCCACCGAACCCTCCGCCACCGCTGCCAGAACTGCCGCCGCCGAATCCCCCACCCCAACCTCCACGTCTGCCACCGCGGTTGCGGAACACATTCGGAAATTTTGAGAAGAGGAAGTCGAACCCCAAACCCATGACGGTCAAAATCGGAATCGTAATCCAGAGGCTGAACATCACTGCCAGCACAAAGCCGAACACAGTGCCCAGCACGCCGCCGAGCCACCACGACTTGGTGCGCCCCAGCCACGCGCCGAAGACGTTAAAAAAGAGGAACAGGAAGAAGAAAACCACCGGGATCGCGCCGGCACCATTGTCGTTCACCGTGTAGCGCTCAGCCGTGTACTCGCCTGCGATGTGCATCTGGAGCGCGTCGATGCCCTCCAGCAGGCCGTCGGAATACTTTCCTTCGCGGAAGTATGGCGCGATGTCCTTCTCGATGATGCCTTTCGCGACGATATCCGGGACTGCACCTTCCAGACCGTAACCCACTTCAATCCGCATCTTCTGGTCCGCAGTCGCGACCACGATGAGGATGCCGTTGTTCTTGCTCTCGTCGCCGATCCCCCACTCGCGGAACACGGCGTTGGCAACGTCTTCGATGGGCTCATCGTGGAGGGATTCAAGAACCAGAATGGCAATCTCATTGCTCGTGCGTGATTGTTCGGTATGCAGGATGTTCTCGATCCCCTCCTCCTGGTCCGGCGTCAGCACGGGCGTGGTCTGCGTGTAGAACCCGTCGTTGGCGGGAACCTCAAAAGCAAATGTGGCAGATGGCATCACGACCACCAGCGTGGCCAGCAATGCCAGTGCTGTAGATCTGACCAAATGCATCTGCGGGATCAGAACTGGACGGCTGGAGCTTTGTCTGCACCGTCATCGCTCGCGAACATCGCCTCAGGCGTGAACCCAAACATGCCGGCGAGGATATTCTTCGGGAAGCGCTTCACGAGGACGTTGTAGCCCTGGACAGCAGTGTTGTAATCCCTGCGCGCTGTGGCGATACGGTTCTCCGTGCCTTCCAGCTGCGTCATGAGGTCACGGAACGCCTGGGTCGCCTGCAGCTGCGGATACGCTTCCACCGTCACGAGCAGGCGCGACAGCGCGGAATCAAACCCCGATGCGGCCGCCACCTTCGCGTCGCGCGTTCCGGCACCCTGCCACTGCGAGCGTGCCTCCGTGATAGCCGTAAAAGTGCTCTGTTCAAACGCTGCCGCACCTTTCACGGTGCTGACGAGGTTGGGAACAAGGTCAATCCGGCGCTGGTATTGCGTTTCCACCTTCGCCCACGCGCCTTCCACCCCCGCCTTTGCAGTGACGAGGCTGTTATAGCCCGACCACAGCCAGACGGTGAGGACCGCAACGATTGCGAGCAGGATCCAGGTCGAACGTGATTTCATCGCCATACAGGTGAGGGGGAAAACGGCCCCACTCTACACTGCATCACTTCCACATCATAAGGACCCCGGTGGCAACAATGATGTTCGTCGCCGAGTGGCCGCTGTCGATGAGGACAAGCTCCACAGGCTTCTTGGCGAAGAGCGCGCGCGTCAGGTTTGGCATGAAATCGAGCCCGAACCACAGCAACGTGCTGATCTTCCACGCATCCACCAGCACCGTGATCTTCAGGAGGGCAAAGAGCAGGCTCAGGAGGAACGCCAACACAATGCTGGTGCCAAACGTGGCAGCGAACGGCAGGAAGTATCCGCATTTCGCCTTCTTCTTGGGATTAATGCCGTTGAGCTTCATCCACGGTTTTGCAAAAAGCACCGGCGAGTACCAAAGGGCCCCGACGGGCACAGTAGCCGCAGCAGCGGCAAACATTGCAGTGACGTTGATCATGAGGGATGGGAAAGGACGGGATTCACCCTAAACCCCCGCATGGCTCAAGAACAATCAACTGAAAGGGATACTATGGTGCTATGTATGAAATGTTGGTCGGG
>SICS01000011.1 GCA_009691305.1 Candidatus Peribacteria bacterium
TGAGGTGTGCCCAATATATCGACGTAGGCATGGGGAAACAGCCTCCTGTAATTGGGGATATTATAGATCCAGGAGCTTCCGCGAACTCGTTCCGCCTCCGGGTGCTTCTTCTTAATTTCTGCAAACATGGATTTCAATTCCGCTACTCGAGCTCCCAATCGCTCGTCGCTGAGTGGGCCTTTTTCGTGACGATCATTGTTTTCAAAATGGATGTTGATGGCCTTGTCTGTTTCATCGTAGCTGTAACTGAAACAATTCTCGGTTGGCGTATCGGGTGTTGGCCGCCGGATCATTGCTAGCGCTGCAGTGACAAGTTGTTCATCATTGCCGATGTGCGAGAGAAATTCCTGCCATTGAGGATTCGTATCGTCCAACTCATTGCGCTCATCAAGGGGTATGCCGGACCGGCGATAGATACCGGTGAAGAGCAGCAATGCCTTTGCGAATGATATGTCGTCTACTCGAGCTGCTTCCCTAGCGAACTGGATCTGCAATGTAATAAATTCTTTTTCAAACTCTCGTTTCTCGGCTTCGGACTGCAGCAGAACTTGCCTGATTTTGTCGCTGCTGATGCCTAGCCGTGCAGGCGATTCACCAGAAGATTGATGCTCGTTTTCCGGAGTGAGAGGAGCTTCCAGGGGCATATGTTTATATTTCATTATACCATACTATTGTCTTTATGTCTTGGAAAGGCGGGTGGGACTAGAGCGCTCTTTCTGGGCGCATTTTATAAGTTTCTGCGGCCAGAAAGGCCGCGCTGTGTTACTTCAATAATTTGCACACCCTCTCCACCTCCTTCGTCGACCCGATGATGATCGCGGTTCGCTGATCGATATCGGTGATCTTCTTTTCCAGAATCTCCATCTTCCCATCGGACGCTGCACCCCCTGCGTGCGTGATCAGATACGCAAATGGTCCGCACTCGAAAACGAGCCGCAGCTTCCCATCTGGATATTTGGCGCCAGCAGGGTAGGTGAAAACCCCCTGGCCTTTGCTGAGGATGTGATGGATGTCGGCAACCATGCAGCCGGAGTAGCGCAGTGTCATCTTGTCCTTCAGCCACGCATGGAAGACCTCGTGGTAGGGCTTCTCGTCCATGATCGACCCGAGGTTGCCCGGCGCGAAGGTCTTCGCCTTCTCCGCGACCGTGAGGTTCTCGCGGAGCAACACAAATTCCCCGTCGTCACTCAGGATGAACTCATGGACGCCGTGGCCGGTGGAACAGACGAGGAGTGTGCGGGGGCCGTAGAGGAGGTAGAGCGCCGCGACCTGTTCCTTCGGCTTCTTCCCGATCAACGCATTGCCTCTATAAATGCCGAAGATGGATCCTACCGCGAAGTTCACATCGACCAACGAAGAACCGTCCAGCGGGTCATACACGACCGAGTAGGGGGCGTCGGACGAGAGTTCGATGACGTCTTTCTGTTCCTCGGAGATGTAGCTGGCAACGAGTCCACTCTGCTTCAAGTGTTTCTGGATGATGTCGTCGCTGACGACGTCGAGCTTCACCTGCTCTTCGCCAAATTGGTTCTGCGTCCCGGCGAGACCTGTATCGGTGTGCCGAAGCGACTTCTGGATCTCTTTGCCTGCCTCCGCGATACAGAGGATCAGGTCCCGGAGCTCATCGGGCGCTTTCCCCGTCTGTGAGAGATGCTCGTTGAGGAAAGGACGGGCAGCTGAAGCCATACGCAAGAACTATATCATATACATAGGCGCGGGTCTTCGACCCGCGTACGCACGCCGAAGGCGTGCGCCTAAGGGGTCATTAGAGTAGCGCCCCCAGCTTCAGCGTCATCTCCGTCACCCGCATCGCGTACCCCCATTCATTGTCGTACCAACTGAGCAGCTGAACCGCCTTGCCGTCGACAACCTTCGTCGAGGGAGCATCGATGACGGACGAGTGTGGATCTGTTTGGAAGTCGATCGAGACGCACTGGTCATGCGAGACCGAGAGCACGCCTTCCATTGCAGGATCTTTTGCCGCGGCTTCCAGCACCTGCAGCACTTCCTTCTCGCTCGTATCCTTCTTGAGCGTGAACGCCATGTACGCGCAGCTCACAGTCGGCACAGGCACGCGGAAGGCCATGCCGTCGATTTTGCCTTTCAGATGGGGAAAGATCTTGGTGCACGCCTTTACGGCTCCGGTCTTGGTGGGGATCACCGAAAGCGTTGCTGCACGCGCGCGCCGCAGCTCACCTTCTTCCTCGGGTTTGTTATCGAGCAGATTCTGCGTTGCGGTGTACGCGTGGACGGATCCCACGAGCAGCGTGTGAATCCCGTAGGCCTTATCAATCACTTTAATCACCGGTGCGATGCAATTGGTGGTGCACGAAGCGTTACTGATGATATGCATGTCCTTGGTCATGTCGTGGTCATTCACGCCTTTCACGAACATCGGGATGTCATCCTTGGTCGGTGCGGTGACGATCACTTTTTTCGCGCCGGCTTTCAGGTGAGCGGAAACCTCCTCGTACGTTTCAAAGTGCCCCGTCGCTTCCACGACGATGTCGACGCCCAGTTCCTTCCACGGACACTTGGCGGGATCGCGCTCCTTCACCACGCGGACTTCCTTTCCGTTTACGGTGAAGTGCTCGCCGTTTACCTTCACGTCCCCACCAAAGCGGCCATGCAACGAATCGTAGCGGAGGAGATATGCGCGCACGTCCGCAGACGATGACGCATTCACCCCAACGACTTCCACTTGCCCAGCGTAATCCTGCACAAATTGGCGGTGCACGTTGCGCCCGATGCGCCCGTACCCGTTGATTGCAACTTTCAACATGGCCTCATGATTAAGGATTCAGGTCTGAAAAACAAGGCTCAGGACACATTCCTTCTGCCTTGTTTTTGATCCTCAGACCTTACCTTCATCGGGTGTAAATCCCGATGATGACTCCAAGAACCGCACAGAAGGCTCCAATGATCCACAATCTCATCGTCACTTTGCTCTCGCCCCACTCCAAAGCCTCGAAATGGTGGTGGATGGGGGCGGCGCGGAAGACCTTCTTGCCGCCGCGCAGTTTCTTGCTCGTCAGCTGAATGATGACGGAGAGCATTTCGATCACGAACACGAACCCGATCAATGGTAGCAGGATGACTTGGTTTGTCATGAGTGCGATCACGCCAAGCGTACCTCCGAGTGCGAGCGAGCCGGTGTCACCCATAAAGAAAAGCGCGGGCGGGACGTTGTGCCAGAGGAACGCCGCGACCGCGGCGCTGGCGATCGCGCAGAACGCAGCGAGGACCGTGAGGCCACTCAGGAACGCCAGTGCGGCGAACGACCCGAACGCGATCACGAGCAATCCGCCTGCCAGGCCATCCAGCCCATCGGTCACGTTGACCGCGTTGGCCGTGCCGATGATGACGAACATCGCGAAGGGGAGGTACCACCAGCCCAGCACGAACTCTCCATGAAAGGGGACATCGATCGTGTTGTAGCCGTTCTTGAAATAGAACCATCCCGCCGCGATGAAGCTGAGCAGGAGAAGCGATGTGATCTTCGGCAGGACACCCAGGCCGCGCTTCTTGCCTTCGCGCATCACGAAGCGGCGGAGGATGTCATCGACCACCGCGCCGCTGAAGCCGAGGAAGAGCAATGCGATGAGGAGTAGGGCAAAGAGGACGGTGATCCCAATCACACCAGAATCGACGCGACCGGCGAACGGAACCATCAGCAACGCGTGGAGGGAACCCGACCACAGGGCGACCGCAAGACCGACGGCGACGCTGCAGATCGCGGCGATGAACCAGGTGCGGATCTTCGGTAACAGGCGGTTCCACTGCTCCTCGTTGGCACCGACGATGTTGAGGTAATCGTCGATTGCGCCGAGCACACCGAGGGAAATGAGCGTGAAGAGGGGAATGTAGACCTGTCCGCGTTGCAGCAGCGAATTCTCGACGAACCCCAGGTACGAAAGGAGGCGCGAGAAGCCAATCGTCAGCACAATCGAGCCCCACATCAAAATGCCGCCCATCGTGGGCGTGCCGAACTTCTTCTCGTGGTATTTGCGGAAAATGGTTGCCTCACGCCCGTCGACCGTCTCCACGCGCAGCTGTTTCCCCAGCTTATTGCGGCGCAGAAACGAGATGAAACCCGGTGTCAGCGCCAACCCAATGACGAACGCGACAAACGCATAGCCGAGGATCGCGAGCAACGAGAGGTCTGGACGTGGGGGGAGGATGGGCATAGTCGAGTGATTAGAGATTAGAGATTAGGGACTAGGACAGATCGAACCATCCTACTCTATCCCTAATATTCTAATACTCTAATACCTAATCATCTATGTCCGGCTTCGAGTGGGACTTGTCGACATCGTAGAACCGCATCTGCTCTTTCTTGAACAGCAGTTCGACGCGACCGGTCGGGCCGTTGCGGTGCTTGCGGATGTAGAGATCGGTCATGCCGGGGCGGTCGCTGTCCTCTTCGTAGTAGTCTTCGCGGTACATCATCAGCACGACGTCGGCGTCCTGTTCGATGGAACCCGAATCGCGGAGGTCGGAGAGCTGCGGGATATTGCCGGGACGGCTTTCGACCGCGCGGGAGAGCTGCGACAGCGCGATGATGGGGACGTGCAGCTCGCGCCCGATCTGCTTGAGCGAGCGGGAGATTTCGGAGATTTCCTGTACGCGGTTGCCGGCGTAGCTGTTATTGCCGGTGCTCATCAGCTGGAGGTAGTCGATGATGAGAAGGTCGAGGCCGTGCTCCATTTGGAGGCGGCGGGCCTTGGCGCGAAGTTCCGGCATGGACGACGCGACGGAGTCGTCGATGAAGATATTCGCCTTGTTGAGCTCGTCCATGATGGGACCCATGTTTTGGAAGTCGCTGTCGTCAAGTTTGCCACGTTGGAGCTTCCACGAGTCAACGCCCAGCATGGACGCAAACAAGCGGTCGACCAGCTGCTCTTTGCTCATTTCCAACGAGAAGATGCCGACGCTCTTGTGGAAGCGGATTCCGGCGTTCTGGGCGATGTTGAGGGCAAGGGCGGTTTTTCCCATGCTGGGGCGGCCGGCGATGATGATAAGGTCGGCCGGCTGCAGACCCGAGAGCTTGTGGTCGAGCGCCAGGAACCCGGTAGGCACGCCTTTGACCGCGCTGTCATCCTTGGCTTCGTGCAGCTCGGAGAATTTTTCGTACCGCGCATCGAGCACGTCGCGGATGTGGATGAACTTGTCCTTGAGGAAGGTGTTCGTGATGTTGAAGATCGTTTTTTCGACCGCATCGAGAAGTTCCGCGATCGGCTTGTCCTCTTCGTACCCGAATCCCGCGATCCGCTGACCCGCTTCGATGATGCGGCGATGGACGGCCTTGGTCTTCACGATCTGGCCGTACTGATAGATATGCGATGAGGTGGGGACGGAGGACGCGAGCTGCGCGAGGAACGCGCTGCCGCCGATCTCCTGCACTTTTTTGCTATCGGCGAGCTTCGCGCTCACCGTCACGAAGTCGACGGGCTCATGGCCTTGATACAGTTCCCAGATCGCCTGGTAGACGAGCCGGTGGGTGGGGTCGTAGAAATCTTCCGCCTTCAGCAGGTCACTCACCTTGATGATCGCCTCCGGGTCGAGCAGCAGTGCCCCGAGCACTGTGCGCTCTGCTTCCAACGAGTGCGGTTGTCCTTCGACGAGCCGGTTCTGGGGGGCAACTGCAGTGGGCATTGAAGAGTGAAAATGAAAAGTGAAAAGTGAAAAATTGCTGTCTACGTGAAGTCTAGGCCGGAAAAATAATCCGTGAAAGAAAACGGACTGGTTAGTCGGCGGGAAGTTGACAGAATGAGAGGAGTTATTGTGGATTCAGTGTGGAAAGTCTTTCAAGCAGCCTCCGGATACTCTCTTACATAGCGAAGAAGAGCGAAAGCGCTCGACATTCTCGGAGAGGGACTCTCAAGAATTCGCTTGATTGCTTCCTCAAGGCCAAGCTCATGAACTTCAATCATTTCATCCTCATCCTGGGGGAGCGGGTCCCGAAGGAGATCAGATGCGATAAAGAAATGGCTCACGGGCACGTAGGTTTCCGAATGCACCATGGAACACCAGTGCTTCATCGACTTTGCGCGAAAGCCCGTCTCTTCCTGTAGCTCGCGTTGTGCTGCAGCAAGTGGGTCATTTTCCTTATCAATTTTCCCACTGGGAATCATCCAGACCCATGTTTTGTTGAAAGCGCGGAATTCACGAAGAACCAGGACGGTCTTGGGGGTAGGAAATGCAAGGATATGGCATGTATCGAAGTGATATCCGCGCTCCGTCGTTTTCGTGCGGCCATCCGGTAAAGACGCTGTCTCTCTCACAATCTTCCACTTGCCGTCGCTGTAGAGCTCTTCTGACATCGCACAAAGCGTAGCGGAGACGTCGACGACTCCGCTACGGCAATGCTTGACGCATAATCAGATGGAAACCGACGCCTCCCGGATCTGCTTATCAATCTGTGCGCTGAGCTTGGGGTTCTGGACGAGAAAGAGGCGAGCCTGGTCGCGGCCCTGACCAATGGTCTCCTCACCCATACGGAAGAATGCGCCGGCCTTCTCCAGGACGCCGTATTTCACGCCGAGGTCGAGGAGTTCGCCTTCTCTGCTGATACCAGAGGCGTAGATGACATCGAATTCCGCCTGGCGGAACGGGGGAGCGACTTTGTTCTTCACCACTTTCACGCGGGTGCGGCTGCCGATGACCTCCTGGTCCGCAGCATTGGTAGGACCCTCACCTTTTTCACCCTTCTCGATGATCTTATCGATCCGGCGGACGTCGAGACGCAGCGAGCAGTAGAACTTGAGGGCATTGCCACCCGCCGTCGTCTCGGGATTGCCGAACATCACGCCGATCTTCATGCGCAGCTGGTTGATGAAGATGACCGTGCAGTTGGTCTTGCCGACGACGGAGGTCAATTTCCGCAGTGCTTGGCTCATCAGGCGGGCCTGAAGGCCCATGTGGGCATCGCCCATATCGCCGTCAATTTCCGCCTGGGGCGTTAATGCCGCCACGGAATCCACCACGATGATATCCACGGCAGCAGAGCGGACAAGTGTTTCGACGATCTCCAAAGCCTGCTCGCCGCTATCAGGCTGCGAGACGAGGAGGGTATCGATATCAACGCCGATTTTCTTGGCGTACTGGACATCCAACGCGTGCTCTGCGTCGATAAATGCCGCGCGGCCGCCATTTTTCTGCACCTGCGCAACGCTGTGAAGGGCTAGGGTCGTCTTGCCGGAGGATTCCGGACCGTAGATCTCGACGATGCGCCCTTTGGGCATCCCGCCACCAAGAGCGATATCGAGGCCGATGGACCCGGTCGAGAAACGTTCAATGTGCATGCTGGAGGTGTCGCCCATCTGGAGGATCGCGCCCTCACCGTATTTCTTTTTGATCGAACTGAGTGCTTCCTTGATGGATTCGGATTTCACGGCGGCAGCATCAGCCTTCGCGGAAGTGGATCCGGCCTTACCCTGGCCGGCAGAGGACGCTTTCGCGGCAATCGTTTTTGCTGTGTCCATAATAGAAGTGGTGGAAGAAGACTTCGTCATACTAGGAGGGGGAAATGGGAGAGGGAAGGAGGCCAAAGAACTTTGATGAGAATGCTTTGGTGTACAAAGGTACACTGCAAGGCTACGCCTACGATAAACGGTGTCAAAAGAAAGATCTTGCGGTGAATTCAAAATTGTTATGGTGTACATTCATACACCCCTGGATGTTCCACAGGGGTGTGGAACACTACCGTTTAGCGCACAAGCCCGATTCACCCACAGGATCCGTGATGCGACAGTAGAAACCAGACGGACAGAGGATGCCGGCGCTACCACCGCACGGTGCGCCTTCACCAGTGGCACGGCCGGACGACGGTCCCTGCGACGATGCACCGGCGTTGCGGGACGACGATGATGATGCCCGCGCGGGCATCACCCACGGTCGCTGTTCTTCCTCACCGCCTTCGAGCACCTTCTGCACAACGAGGACGGGGAAGGCTGAGGGGTCGATGTTCTTCTCATACACCCCCTGCAACAGGACCTGCCGACCCTCGAGCATGCGTAGGTTCACCGCCGTGCTCTCTGCGTACGCGGCTACCTTGCCGTCGGACGCCAGGAGCGCGTGCGTGCCGCGGCGCTTGAGCGAGAAGGGGACTGCCTGCAACATCGCCCGCACCGTCTGCACACCGGGCGGGACGGGGAACTCGACCTCCTTTCCGCAGGCGGAGAGGAGAAGAAGCGACAGGAGAAATAATGACGTCCGTTTCATGGGAGAACACTATCAGATGACAGGGATGTTCCACAGGGGTGTGGAACTGATTTTGTCGCTTTCTGAAGCCATAAATGAGAACACTGAAAAAGAATCTTTCTGGCGAGGCATTTTCGGGAAAAAAGCGATGGGCCAGAGTACGATCACTTTCCTCAACACCTCTATGACTCGGACCAGCCCCACTGATCTATCGAACAGGAAGCTCTTGCAGATACTGAGGCAGGAACTTAGGAGTGTTCGTAAAGATCTGAAAGTAGATATCTCAATGCTCGATTATCGGCTCAGCGGTAGTATGGACCGGATGGACAGGCGCTTTGGCGACATAGACGAAGATTTGGTAACCGTAAAAACTGAGATGAACCACATGAAGTCTGACCTCAGTGAGGTCAAATCTGACCTGACAGGATTACGGTTCCAACTTCACAAGAATCATACGACGTTCATCACAAACCAGCAGGAAATAGAAAAACGGGTTCAGGTATTGGCAGCGGCGTGAGCATTACGCCTTCTTCGTTGCGTCGAACGCGTACACGGCGCGTCCCACACGGACGAAGTAGGGCATCTTCTGAAGGTTCAGGCTGATGGTGCCCACTTTGACGGTGCGCTGCTTGCCGACCTCGGCGATGATCTCTTTTTTGCTCAGCGCTCCCTTCTCCAGGAGGATGCGTTCGATGACATCGGCAACCGTGCCCGGCTCGTACCCCCACTCGCGGAGCGCGTAGAGGCCGCGGCCGACAAGGACGAACTGCGGGTAGCGGATGAGTTCGTTGTGGACGGCCTGGACGGTGACGTTCTTGTGGTCAAAACGAGCCTCGCGGATGCGGTTGGCGATCTCCATGAAGTGGAGGGGCTCGCCGGACTTCTTCAGGATGATTTCGACTTTGTCGCGGATGGAACGGGGGCGGACGAAGCGCCACTCGGTGAGGCCCCAGCCTTCGTCGATTTCCTTAAGACGTTCGTCGATCCTGAGCGAGCTGCCGATCAACTCCGCTGAGGGGACGCGGTCCTTAAAGAGGTTGAGGGCCTGGATGGCGGAGACGATCTCGTCCTGTTTCATACACGTTTTCCGCTTCTTCAAGATCTTCACCATGCTGTCGACGATCAGAGAGACGTCGTCGCCCGCAAGGGACGCCAAACGCCAAAGAGGCACGAAGGAGGTCGTGCGGGTCTCGCTGCTCATCTCAGCATCAATAGAGAAGGAGAGACGTAGGACGGCACCATCGACGGTGGTGGCACCCTGGATGCGCTTGAGGACCTGGCTGACGAGTTCATCCTCGCGCATCAGGCCTCCATGGATACGGAGGACACCCTTGGCCATCTCATTGACTTCATCCAAGCGTGTGGTGCGGACGGTGCGCTTCAGTTTGCTCAATGCGATGCTCTCGATCTGGCGGATGCGTTCGCGAGTCACCTTAAACTGCTTGCCGATCTTCTCCAGTGTTTGCTTGGGCTGTCCGAACAGTGCGAAACGCTTCTTGATCACCGTGACCTCTTTTTCCGTCAATACCATGAACAGGTTCCCCAGGATTTCCTGTAGATTGAGAGACAATGTTGGACCAGCTGCTTGCATAGACGGGGAAGAGGAAGAGGGGAGAGTTGCAGTGGGCATTGTGTGACGGGGGAAATCAACCTTTGTTTTACCAGAAAATTGACAGATACAAAAGTTGGGCGATCGGTTGAGGTAGACAAGCCCACGCAGATATTTCAGCGCATGACGTGAAGTTCTTCTGACACATCACGACGTGCACCGACCATGACGACGCAAGCACTACGAGAAATGTGTGCGTCATCCTGCATGTTGTCCCCACATTTTTTGCAGAAATGTGAGGAAAACGCGGAAGTTGAAAGGAGCAAGGATAAGTTACGCTATACACTTTCGACCATTATGTCAAATGTCGACTTTTTGGCTTAGGATAGAACAGGCAGCGGCAGCATCCCCATCAAGATTTTTGGTAGAAATAGCATGTTTATGGGCAGAATTCCGGGGGGTCGTGTAGCGCTCGTCACTGAACGTCACGCGCACACCATGGCTCTGCAGAGCGGTGCCGACCGCACTGCTGATCTTCGCCTGCGCGCCGGGCTCGCCGGACGGAAGCAACGGAAGTCCGACGATCACTTCGTCAATTTTCCGTGCATGCACAATCTCCATCACGTGTGTGACGAGCTCTTCCTGTCGTCCATGCGTGAACGTATCGAGCGGGACGGGCACACCGATGACATCATCAAGATACGCGATGCCCGTTCGCTTCGTCCCCACATCAAGGGCGAGGTACTTCATGCGTGCAGGATACACTCACTTCACCTTCAACATCCGGGCAAACATCGCCTTCTTCCGTGCGGCGTTGTTGCGGTGGATGATGTCCTTCTTGGCGGCCATGTCGACGGCCTTGTGGACCTTGGGGAGCAGGGCGGTAGCCTCATCGAGTTTCTTGGCCGTTACGAGATCCGTAAAGGTACGGATCATCGTCTTCATCTGCGTCTTGAACGGCTGGCGCCGCGTGCGGCGGGCAATGTTCTGACGTGCAGCTTTGATGGCGGACTTGGTAATTGGCATAGAGCTGGGAGAGAGTAGAGCGCAAAAATGGCTCTGTAAAGGGCGTTTCGAAGGAAGCCAAGGATGCCCACGATACCAAAGTTGCCTAAGAACATCCTTGGCATCATTGGCTTCTTTCGCTTCGTTGGCATCTTTTCCGCAGAGAAGAGCCTAGCAACAGCCATGACCATCCATTAAACTCTCCCCATGTGTGGAATCTTCGGATATGTCGGCAAGAGGACGGATGCGGGAACGATCGCCATCGAGGGGCTCAAGAACCTGGAGTACCGAGGCTATGACTCGTGGGGGATCGCCTGCACGGCGGGGAAAGAGCTGACGGTCAGCAAGGACATCGGCCCGATTGGGGGGATCCGGAGCGAAGATTTCAGTGCACCCTGCTCGCTCGCCGTCGCGCACACCCGCTGGGCGACGCACGGCGGTGTGACGCAACGCAACGCCCACCCACACCTGAGCGAAGACGGCAGCATCGCCGTCGTCCACAACGGTATCGTCGAGAACTACCTGGAGCTGCGCCGTGATCTAAAGGAGAAAGGACACACGTTCCAGTCGGAGACCGATACCGAAGTGATCCCGCACCTTATAGAGGAGGAGCTGAAGAAATGCGGGGACTTCGCAGAAGCCGTGCGGAACGCATGTCTCCATTTTGACGGTCGTTACGCGATCTTGGCGCTTCATACCGGATCGAACATGCTCGTCGCCGCCAGAACAGGATCACCGCTGATTGTGGGAGTCGAGAAAACCGACGGCGTGTTAAACGGGTACTTTATCGCGTCCGACATCCCGGCCTTCATGAAGCACACCCGCATCGTGCAGTACCTGGATGACGGCGAGATGGTTGCGACCGACGGCAAGATGATCCGGTTTCAGGACATCAAGACAGGTGAGGTGCGCGAGAAGCGTGAGATCTCGATCACGTACCACATCGAGCAGTCGCAAAAGGGTGACTTCGAGCACTTCATGCTCAAGGAGATCATGGACCAGAAGGAGAGCGTTACGCGCGCGGTAAACCAGGACGAGGGCGAGATCCGCACGATCGCGGAGGCGATCCTCCGCGCAAAGGGCACCTTCCTGGTGGGCTGTGGCACCGCGGCTAAGGCGTGCATGGCTGCGGAGTACTTCTTCTCCGTCGTTGCCGAGCACCACGTGAACTTCGCGCCAGCGAGTGAGTTCAAACTCTTCCACCACTTCCTGAAACCCGAAAGCCTCCTGATCGTCGTCAGCCAGAGCGGCGAAACAGCAGACGTGCTCGAGGCTATGCGCATCGCGCGCGACAAAGGGTCGAAGGTCCTCGCAATCGTGAACGTGGAAGGCTCGACCATCGACCGTGAAGCCGATTACACGCTGCTGATCAACGTGGGCCAGGAGCGCGCTGTCGCTTCCACGAAGGCCCTGACGGGGCAGCTCGCGGTGCTCCTGTTAATCGCCTACGCGATGGGGGAGCGGCTCAAGGAAGGGCGCACGCTTTTGCTGGAAACGGCCTCAACCATCAACGACATGTTGAACCCGCGGTTCGTGGAACGCCTCGAGGTGCTCGCGGCCAAGATTCACAAGAACGAGAACCTCTTCATCATCGGTAAGAGCTGGAACTACCCCATGGCGATGGAATCCGCGATTAAGATCCAGGAAGTGAGCTATGTGCACGCCGAAGGCTTCGCGGGAGGCGAGCTGAAGCATGGGCCGATCGCCCTTATAGAGGAGGGGACGCCGTGCATCGTCCTGACCGGCAACGACGAGGCGCTGCAGGACATCCTGAGCAACGCGCAGGAACTCAAGGCGCGCGGCGCGTTCATCATCGGCGTGGGCCCCACGAAGTTCGACATCTTCGACGAGTGGATCAAAGTGCCGGATGCCGGAAGCGCCCAGGCGATCCTGAACATCATCCCGATTCAGGTGCTCGCGTACTTCCTAGCGGTGAAGCGCGGGAAAAATCCTGACATGCCGCGGAACCTAGCAAAGAGCGTGACGGTGAAATAAAAAGAGAGCGAGGAGGTCAAAGAGATCAAGGAACTCAACGAGAGCGGACTTAGGAAATAGACTGGAGCAATTTTGTGAGAAGGTAACTGACCCGATGAATATGTTCGTCAACTTGTAGGCCTCAAGACACAGTGCATATGACTCTTTCCAGGCGCGGAAAAATCAGTTCCACACCCCTGTGGAACATCCCTCACTTCTCATCAGGAGGTATCCCATAATACTTAAACAAGAACGTTGCGATGTCTTTGAAAATGGGAGCCGCAGCCGTCGCGCCGTGGATGGCGGTCTTGGGGCGGTCGACCTTTACGAGGATGACGAACTTGGGATGGTCGATCGGGGCGTAACCCGCGTAGGTGGCGACCGTGCTGCCGGTGCCGGTTTCGTACTTGCCGCCGGGTCCAGCGATCTGACTGGTGCCAGTCTTGCCGGCAATGCGGTGCCCCGGGACTTTTCCGGCCTTTGCGAACCCCTTGAGAGCGGAACTCGTGAGCATTGCCGTGATCGTGTCGGAGGACTGCGGCGTGATCACCTGTTCGAGCACGCGCGGGTAGTTGACCTCGGTGGTGCCGTCGGGATGGGTGACGGAATCGATGATGATCGGCTTGAGGAGCTTGCCACCGTTGGCCAGCGCCGCCCACGCCGTGATCACCTGCAAGGGAGTTGTCGAAAGCCCTTGCCCAAAGGACGTGGTAGCGAGCAGCGTCCGCGACCAGTCGCGCCACGGGCGAAGTTCGCCAGGCAATTCGTCCTCGAGCTCAATGCCCGTTATTTTCCCCAGCCCGAAGCTGTCCAGTGCGCCGAAGAAAAGCTTCGCGCCCAGCTTGAACGAGATACTCGTCATGCAGGTGTTGATGGAAAACTCGAGGCAGTTGGTCATGTTTACGAGCCCATAGTGGGTGTGGTTGTTGTTATCGATCTTGTACTCGTCGACTTTGACAACACCAACGTCATCATAGGTATCCGAGGGCGTCACTTCGCCCTGGTCGATGGCGATGGCCATGACGATTGCCTTTAGGACGGAGCCCGGTTCGTAGATTTCCTGGACCGTGCGGTTCAGGTACGCGCCAAGCCCGATGTTGTTGCGGTACTTCATCCAGATACCCGGATCGTTCGTGGGGAAGATTTCGCGCCGGACATTCTCGCCGATGTACAAGTAGTAGCGCGTGAGATCTTGGAGTGGGAACTTCGTCTCGATTTCCTCCAGTGACTTGCGGACTTTCTCACTGAGGATAGAACGGCCAGACGCAGTGAACACGTCGTTGATGTACGCCTTCACTACGCGACTATTGGTGTCCGGGTTATAGACCTCCACCACGATGTTCTTCCGCTTACCGGCGTCGATAACGACCGCTTCCTTCTGCGAGACGTCAGCGTAGTTGTTGCTGTCGAAGAGGGGAGCATTGACCATCGCGATGATTCGGCCGGTGTACGGATCCATGACGATGGCTTGGCCACTATCGGCCTGCCAGCGGTTGACTGCTTCCTGGACGATCCGCTCCACCTCCTTTTGCACCGTGCGGTCAATCGTCAGAATAATAGTGTCGCCGTCGCGCGGGTCGATGATCGTCTGGTCGCCGCTGAGGATCTGAGTCTTGTTGATGTCACTGGCAGTGGTGATGAGCCCTTCCTGGCCGCGCAGCTGCGGGTCGAACGTCCGCTCCACGCCGTACTGCGGCTCCTGTTTGGTATTGAGGAACCCGAGAACGTGGGACGCCAGCGAGGTATCGGGATAGTAGCGCCAGTGCTCGGGGAGGAGCGCGATGCTGCGCAGCGGGTACTGGAGTTCCAGGCTGGAGTCGCGCATCTTTGGCTGTGCCTTAAGACGGTCAAGCGTCTCCTTGGCCGACGCCGCCTTCGCCTGCAGCACCTTGAGCGAGAGAGCGCGGGGGACGCGGCGGAGGATCGGCACGTACCGCAGGTCGCGTGACCGCAGCGACTCCGCGATGGCGTTGCTATCGCTGCCGAGGATCTGCGCAAGCTTCCGCGCGAAGGAATCGGTGAGTGCTTGGTTCATCTCCTCGGGGTTCGCGTATATCAGCCCCCGCTCGAACGAGACCTGCACGCCGGGCAGAGCGAGGCCGGCAACGTCCTTCATTTCCATTTTGGACGCGCCGTACTTGAGCGGCACGAACGTTACCTTCTTCTGCGAGATACGGCGCGTGATGTCGGCCGCAAACTCATCGCGCGCCTGCGTGAGGGAGGGGAGCGGGAGCAGCTGCGGCGGGAGCGGCGCGCCGGGAACCAGCGGTTCGAGCAGCGAGCCTGAGCCGAGGATCCGCTGGCGCGTGATCGGGTCGAATGCCTCGGAATAGAAGGGGATCAGCTCGCGCGGACACTCCTGACCGCCATGCGTGCAGACGGTATGGAACTCTTCCGTGAGCAGCAATGTGCTCAACGTCCGCCCGACGAATACGGGATCGTCGGCGATCAGCGGGTCCACATAGAGAAGGTCGAGCGTGATATTGGTGGCGAGGATGTTCGTTTCGCCAGTGCGACTGTCGCGCGCAAGGATTTCTCCGCGTTTGGCGGGCAGGCGCACGCCACCCAGGTGCTGGCGCTGCGCTTCGGCGCGGAAAGCACTCCCACGAACGAGCTGCAACTCGCTCAACCGCGCAACGATCACGAGCAGGACGACGAGGAACGCTCCGTACACGACGACCATCCGCCTGTGGAGAGAGCGGCGTTTTTGGGTCTCCGAGGATGTCCTATGTGGATTGAAAGCCATGGGAAGCCTCAGGCAAAGGCACTGGAGAATAGCATGAACGTTTCTTCGTAACTTCGTTACTTCGTAAATGTTTGACGAAGGTACGAAGCTACGAGCGCATCCGAGAGGGATTTCTCGATCGTGACTTTTATGCTATAATAAGAGGAATGTCCCACATCGACTTCACCACGCTCGACGGGGAACACTTGCTTGCGACGCTGCAGAAAGAAGCCGTCCTCGAGCACGTGTCCGACCTGCACCTTTCCCCCCAGAAGGACGGGGTCCGCCTGGAGTGGCGGCTGCACGGGATTTTGCTGACACTCGCGACAATCTCGCCGCCGGTGTACGTTGATTTCCTCCGCCGCGTGAAGTTCCAGGCGAAACTGAAGCTCAACCTCACCGATATCCCACAGGACGGGCAATACACGTTCGCGGTCCCGATTTCCGGGGTGCTTCCCGCAACCGGTAACCCGCAACCCGCAACCACACGTACCGTGAACGTCCGCGTCGCAACGTTACCGTCCCGGTTTGGGGAGTCGCTGACCTTACGTATCCTTGATCCCGAGCACGGCATCCGGCCGTTGCAGGAGATCGGGTTCCCAGAGGACATCGTGAAGTCGCTGAAGGAACTCGTAGAAGTCCCAAACGGTCTCGTCCTCGTCACCGGTCCGACGGGCTCAGGAAAAACGACGACCCTGTACGCGCTTCTTTCGACAATCGTCGGCAAAGAACGAAACATCATCACGCTCGAGGATCCCGTGGAATACGAACTGCCGGGCATCGTCCAGAGCGAGATCGACCCGGAACACGATTTCACCTTCGCCTCCGGCTTGCGCAGCATTTTGCGCCACGATCCGGACGTGATACTCGTGGGCGAAATCCGCGACCTGGAGACGGCGCAAACGGCGATCAACGCCTCGCTGACCGGCCACTTGGTGCTCTCAACCCTCCACACGAATTCCGCCATTGAAGCGATTCCACGGCTCCTGTCGATGGGCGTCAGTCCGTACACGCTGGCACCCGCGCTCCGCGCCGTGCTCGCACAGCGCCTGGTGCGAACACTCACGCCGGAGTGCAAAAACGGCTCCTGTGACCCCAACGCACACGATAGTTACGGCGGCCAGATGGCGATCCCCGAATTACTGATGGTGACACCGGCAGTCCAGCAGCTGATCTTGAGCCTCTCGGAGGCGTCGACGATAGAAGCACAAGCCAAGAAAGACGGATTTAAGACGATGAAGGAGTGGGGCGCCGAGATTATCGCCCGAAAGGAAAGCACCGCCGAGGAGGTTGCGCGCGTGACGGGGTGAAGTAGTATGATGCACCCCCTATGTATTTACGACTCCGCCACCGGCACGGGTCTTACCCCCTTGCACCGGAACACACCTTGCCACGAAGCATGCGCCTGCTGCTTGCGTTGGCGGCGCTCATCGTCATCAGTTATTTGCTGTGGACGTTGCTCTTAAAGTTGCTCGGGGTGAGCGCGGTGGTCGAACGCGCTGGAGCGTTTTTAGCTGTGGAGGACCGCGGGACGGTGAACATCACGATCGACGGCAAACAGCAGCGCGCCGAGGACGGCATGATGGTTTTTTCGGGGGAGAGCGTCAGCACCAGCAAGGGTGCACACGCGTCGCTCCAATTCTTTGATGCCTCACGCGTGCGGCTCGCCGACGGCACGGACCTCGGCGTCACCGAAAGTTCACGCGGCAAGCAGGGCTCGCGCGTTTCCCTCGACCTACGCCAGGGGAGCCTGTGGGTGGCGACATCCGGCGCGCGCAGCTTTACCGGCAGCGTGGCATGGGCGATCAGCTCGCCGACCCTGGATTTCACCGTCGCGCAGGGCACCGAAGCCGAACTCTCACCCACCTCCGTCACCGTCTTTTCCAGTGACGGCGATGGCGTCATCGTGACGTTGAAGGGACATGACCCGTTCCAGATCAGCGAGGGCCAGCAGTGGATGCTGCCGGCGAGCGGCCAAGTGGGCAACAACATCTACGACCACCGTTCTCCGCTCGACCCGCTCGCGGCACGGTCGTCCTTTGTGGTCGTAAGCCGCTCGATGCTGCAGGCAAGCCTCATCAAGCCGCCGACACCCAACACGTCTGCGGAACTGCTGACACTCGCGGCACCGGCCAACGGCGCGGTCATCACCACGCCGACGGTGATTGTGCAGGGCACGGTGGGCCCGGGCGTTACGCGCGTGATGGTGAACGGCTACCCCGTCCTCCTCGACACCGTTAAACGGTCGTTCTCCCAGGAAGTCTCCCCGTCGGAGGGTCAGGGCGACTTTGAGATCGCGGTCCAGGCGCAAGACGATGCACGCACGATCCTCGCTGAAGCGCACCGCACAGTGAAGCGCGGTCCACCCGCACCGCTCTCGCCTCCGGCTATCACCGCACCGGCACGCACGGGCGACACCTACGGCACGCAGGCGGAAGAGCTGATCCTCCGCGGCACGGCGCCTCCGGGCACGGCAGGCATCATGGTGAACGACTACAAGCTGCAGCTCTTCGAACCGACGAAAGGGGAGTGGAGCTACGTCGCGAGCCTGCGCCTCAAGAACATGGTCCCCGGCACCAACACCTACGACGTGTATGCGATGAGCGCCAGCGGCAAGAAGAGCGACGCCGCGCGCCTCACCATCATCCAAGGCGGCGACGGCCCCACGGGCGTGATCGCAACCGCATCGTCATCATCAAGCGCCGCGAGCGTCAGCCCTGGCACGCTCCCCACGAACACACCCACGCTGCCGGGCACTCTCCTGGTCACGGCACCTGAAGCCGGTCTGACGCATACCGAAACGGGCACGGGATTCCTGCTCGAAGGCACAACTTCCGCGAGGACCGCCTCGATCTGGGTGAACGACTACAAGCTGCAACTCTACAAGTCGGGCAAAACGACCTGGAACTACATTGTCGACGTCGCATTCAACAATTTGAAGAAGGGCAAGAACACCTACGAAGTGACGGCACGCGGAAGCGACGAGCAGATTCTCGACACACTGACGTACACGGTGGAGTATCAGCCCGAGTAAGAGATTCCCGCCGCTTCCAGAGCCCGCACAAACGTCTGTGGCAAGCCAGCTTTCAACGCATGTTCCTTCTGATCCGCAGGCGACGTGAATGTGAGCTTCCATGCATGGAGGCAGATATTCCGGATATCGAATTCCTGTGTAAGCCGCTCGCTGAGTGCACTCACATACGAACTATCACCGAGGACGGGATAGCCGATCGAATGGAGATGGACGCGGATCTGATGCGTGCGCCCCGTATGGAGGTCACATTCCAATAACGCGACGTTCTTCACGGACGCGAGCGTGCGGTAGGTGGTCTGCGCTTCGCGGCTGGTGAACGATGCGCGCACGGACATCTTCGTCCGGTTGCCGACACTCCGGCCAATTGGTGCGTCCACGGTCGCGGTGGGAACTTCAGGGACTCCCGCGACGAGCGCGAGATAGGTTTTGTGCACGGTGCGCGTCTCGAATTGTTTCTGCAGGAGCAAATGTGCCTCCGGTGTTTTCGCGATGAGCAGGCATCCCGTCGTGTCCTTATCCAGACGGTGCACGAGCACGGATTCCGTGGAGAAGGGGAGTGACCGCTCTTGGAAGAGGAACGCTATGCCATGCAGGACCGTCTTCTCATTTTCCACCATCCCCGCGCCGGGATGCACAGCGAGGCCGGCGGGCTTATCGATCACCAGACACGCGTCGTCCTCATACAGAACAGGAAGGTGAAGATCCTCCGATTGAATATTGCCGGATTCCTTCTCCCTGCGCTCTGAATCCTGAAGACTGACTTTGTCTCCTTCCTGGAGCCGATGGGACGACTTGGTCACCACATTGTCATTCACCCGGACCTGACGGTCATCGATGGCCTTCTGCGCCTTGGCACGGCTGAGCATGCGTCCCTCGGCGGCAAGAAACGCATCCAGCCGGTCGGGGAGGGGGACAATCCATTCGGACATGGAGCCATTCTACGCTCTACGCTGCCAAATTGCTTGATTCTTGAGATCGGAGGCATACCATGCGCGTCCACCGTCTACACCACGTCTTTTCTCGTAGACGGGGAGGAGCGCATATCTTCCAGAGGTGCACGAATCTTTTCTGGAGTCGCTCCTCAGTCATATTAGCCCCAGCACACAATGTGCTGGGATCATCTA
The DNA here is from genome assembly GCA_009691305.1 of Candidatus Peribacteria bacterium. Taxonomy (GTDB): domain Bacteria; phylum Patescibacteriota; class Gracilibacteria; order Peribacterales; family Peribacteraceae; genus JABFSS01. The sequence continues at coordinate 19,614 of SICS01000011.1, forward strand.
TAGATGGGTGGGAATCGCAAGATTCCCACCCCTTTTTGGCTTCCAGATAAATGAAAGAAGGGTAAAATTCTCCCGACCCAGATTTTCACATTCTTTTTACATTCATATGTGGTCTGGAGTCGGAGGGAGTGTGCGTGGCTTTGCTACGTGTCGCTCCCTTTTATTGCTATTCAACGGAGACGAAGGCAGGAATTTTCTCTTTAAAAAGCCAAAAGATGGCATACTAGCTCCATGGAAAAGCAACCGCGCATCCGTTCGGATATTGAGACAATCCTCCTGGAGGTTTCGAACATTTCGTCGTTCCTGAAATCCGAACCTACCCATTTCCTGATCGCACAAAAGAAGAAGGCGATAGTCAAAAAAATGGTTGCGGTACTCCAGTCGCCGGAACTTCAGATGAACACCCAGTTGAAATCGGAGTTGACGAAAGAGTTTGAAGAATTCCGATCGACCCTTCTCGCAAACAAGAACATCCGCCGGGTCCTTTTCGACATGCAAAAAGGTTTTACCGCATTGTTGTTCTGCCTTGGGGGTGGGGAAACGGAGGACGACAATTTCCGGCGTGTACCCGGGCCTCCGGTGGTGCTCGACCGCACTGCGATGGAAGGCTCTCCTGAGCGCAGCAACATTGAGATATCCTGCCGTTACCAGGTCAAACGGGACATCCCCGAAATGCTTTCAATGGACTCCTGGGGAAGCCTTCAGCCCTGGAAAGAAAGTGAACTTCTCAAGAACATCGGTCATCGCAACGTCATCTCCATTGTCGCCGACGGGAAAAGTATGAGAAAGGAAGAAACTATCCGTGATTATGCCCGTTGGCGTGCGCTCCTGCGCGGTGACGCCCAGGACAACGGTGAGGTGGACCGCCAGGCAGCCTTTCAGTTCCTGATCAAAACGCCTGTGGTCGCATTCGGCATCTACCGCATCATCACGGAGACATCGAACAAGCTGCTGAAGACCTGCGTGCATCCGGCATTCCGGGACAGGGGGATTGAGGAGCAGCTGTTCACCCATCTGGTCGGCAGGGCGGCATTTTCGGGCAAGTGGAGCGAGTTCATGCGCGTGGACGAACACGACGATGCGCAGATTTCCCCATTGGCCACAGTGGGCTTTCAGGCGCGGAAACAGAAGAACGGCAAATATTATGAACAAGACGGGTCGCTACTGTTCGGTTTCGATACCAGAAGCCCAACCAAGATCGGCATAAAAACGCTGAAGCGCGTGAAGGTATCGGAAATGGAAGGCGCTCAATATGAGCGGTTCGATCCGGTGGGCAAAAGCTGATCATTCAGTTGCGCCGGAGTTTCTGTATACTCGTCCATATGCAGAGCAGTGACCTCCTCACCCGCGGCGTCGCGAAACTCATTCCGCAGAAATTGGCGGAAGAGAAACTCGCGTCGGGAAAAAAGCTCCGTGTGTACTGGGGCATCGATCCGACAGGAACGAAGATGCATCTGGGGCACACGATTCCCATGCGTAAGCTGATGCAGTTCGCGAACGAGGGACATCACGCAATCCTTGTGATCGGCAGCTTTACCGCCATGCTCGGCGACCCGTCGGATAAGGACTCGATGCGCAAGCCGCTCACCAGTGAGCAGGTGCAGAAAAACTTTGAGTCGTACAAGGAGCAAGCTGGCAAAATTCTCGATTTCTCAAAGATCGAAGTCCGCTACAACCACGAATGGCTGGCACCGCTCACCTACGTCGACATCATGAAGCACACGAGCATTTTCACCGTCCAACAAATGGAGCAGCGCGATGCCTTCGAGCGCCGCATCAAAGCAGGAAGCCCTCTCGGCGTGCATGAATTCCTGTACCCGGCGATGGTTGGCTATGACTCCGTCGTCCTCGATGTTGATTGCGAAATCGGCGGCACTGACCAGGAGTTCAACATGCTGGCGGGGCGAACGATGCAGAAAGCCTTCGGCAAACGCGACAAATTCGTTTTGACGACGCCACTGATCGAAGGCACAGATGGCCGCCTGATGAGTAAAACATACGACAACTGTATTTGGCTCCAGGACAGCCCAAAAGACATGTACGGCAAGATCATGTCCATGAAGGATGAATTGATTTTGACGTACTTCAACTGCTGCACCGATGTACCGGTACAGGAGATTAAAGAGATCGAGAAAGGACTGAAAGGGAAATCGAACCCCAAGGATGCAAAAATGCGTTTGGCACGCGAGATCGTCGCGCTCTACCACGGGGCCGAAGCGGCCAAGCACGCAGAAGCGGAATTCACGGCCGTGTTCAGTGACCACAAACTCCCGGAAGACATCAAGGAAGTGAAGGCGGAGAAGGGGAGTGGGCTCCTGGACTTGATGGTGAAAGAGAAGCTCGTGACCTCAAAGTCCGAAGCGAAGAGGTTGGTCGAACAGGGGGGAGTGCACCTCAATGATAAAAAAGTGGTATCCATTACAGCCAAGATTGAAAAAGGGATATTGAAGGTTGGTAAAAGGAAATTCGTGAGAATAGACTTCCGTGGATGATTGGCTTGCACGCAAAGAACGGACGGCTGGAACAGTGTGTGGTTTCGCTTGAAAGACTCGGAGAGGCAGAGACTTTTAGTGATAGGCAGTCCATGCAGGCCGTGGATTTTTCGAGGGAGATTGTCTACAGAGCTTCTCGGATTTCCGAAAGCCTGCGGAACAAGATTATAGGGGCTTTTACACGGGCATTGGAAAAAATTCCTGATGATTTTGCCTTGAAACCACTTCTCTCGGCTTGCCTTCAGCGTTTTCACCAACAAATAGAACGCCGGACCATTATCGTGTTCAACGGTCCGGAAGATTCCTTCGATGATGATATTTGAAGGCAGGTGCGAATCCATGGGATTACGATGAAGCTCTAAAAATGGAGCCCACCGCGCGAGGCGATGGACTCCGGGTTGACGCCCCCCTTCGGACAAAGAATTCTACATTTTCTTCATGGGTCCTCCTTTGAAAGGGGATCTCGACTTGCCATACCACATGGCAAAGTCGTCGGGAAAATACTAAACCTGATCACTATTTTGTCAATTCTCTCAAAATCTCTTCCATGCTACTTTTTCCCATGAAACTTCCTATGCACCTCTTTTAATTGAGGGTTTGTCACGTGCGTGTAAATCTGCGTGGTCCCCAGATCCTTATGCCCCAGCATTTCCTGGACGGAACGGAGGTCTGCACCGTTTTGGAGGAGATTCGTGGCAAAGGAGTGCCTGAGCGTGTGCGGTGACGGATCCGTGACGATGCCGGCTTCACGGGCGTAGCGCTTCACCATTTTGTAGATCCCGTTCGCGGAGATGCGGAATTCTTCTCCCGGCGGCATCGCGGTAGACGCTTTGTCGTGGTTGCGGATGAACAGGGGACTGAGATGATCCAAACGGCAGTCCATGTACTCCCGCAAGGCATCGGCAGCCCGGTCGCTGATGAAGACGACGCGGATCTTCCCTCGCTTCCCACGCACCGAGATCTCGCGCGTGTCGTAATTGAGATCTTTGCGATTGAGTCCCCTCAGCTCCGCGAGACGCAACCCGGTCGAAAAGAACAGGTGAAGGATCGCCGCGTCGCGTTTCCCCTCTTTTGATGACGTGTTCGGCGCTGTTAGGAGGCGCTCAAGCTCATCGGCGAACATCACTTTGACCTTCCGTGACTCCTCCTTGAGCCGCGTGACTCGGTCGGGCGGATAGACGTCCATCTCCTCTTCGCGGATCAAATACTTCAAAAAGGCGCGCAGAATGGTCAGATGGTGGTTTTTCGTCCTGACAGTGAGCTCTTTTCCGCTACGGGCTCGGAAAGAGTGTAGGGCGGACTTGTAGACCCGGATGGAACTTTTATCGAAAAGTCTAGGATCCGTGACATCGCTGAGTTTGATCAGCAAATCCAAACTCTGCCGATATGCGCGAATTGTGAGTGGGGATTTATTTTCCTCCGCTTTAAGAAAGGTAAGATAACGTTCGATTCCTTTGGCCAGCGGTGAAGGGGAGGGGTTTTCCACAGTCTTTACTAGTCAAGATAATGCATTTTATCTTGATAATGAGGGCAACACAAGGGAATCGATGCCCGCGGCTTCCCGTAGCAGATTTCTCGCAGTGAACAGCAGGGATTCCGGATCCTGCGCCGGGTACGTCTGCAGGTCCCAGCCCTGCAAGCGCGCCTGCAATCGGATCCGCGCCAGGTGGTAGGCATCACTGATAGCGACAACCGAGGTGCATCCCCCAGTCAAGGGACGGGTGTTCTCCAAGTTCTCCCACGTGCTGCGTGCCCGGTCTTCCACGGCGATAACGTCCTTCGGCACTCCGATCGAGATGGCGTACTCGCGCATCACCTGTCCCTCACTCTTGCGGTTCCCCTCCCCCTTCCCACCCGTGACGAAGATTCGACGGATATTCCCCTGTTTGAGCAACTCTGCTGCGGCGGAGACGCGGCGCTTGATGCCCGGGCCTGCGACAGAGGTCGCGACCTCGCCTGCCGTGTTATAGACCGGCCACACGGCCGTCCCGAAGACGATTCCGCACTCCACGGGGAAAACCGCGGTGCCGTCCATCCCCGTGTACACGTACACCACCGTCGCTCCATAGACGGCAATAAGTGGGACGACAACGTAACATGCACGGCGAAACCAGCGGACAACGACTGACATGCAATAATTGTACTGGATTATTGCGAGGTGATGGTGATATTCGACGGAATGGTCGGCAGGATGCCGCTCCAGGGTGGCCAGGGATGGATATCGACACGCTCGACTTCTGGGAAATTCCGCAGGATACGCTGCGCGTCTTTCACGGGCAGTCCCGCGATCGCGTCACGCACTTTTCTGCTGAACTTTGCACCCATCGGCGTGAGCGGATCAATCACAAACTGTTCGGTACCGACGACATCGGCCGTGACCTTGATCCAGCGTCCGGTGTACTTGTGCTCGTCCGTCCCGTCGTCCTCATACTCGATGATGATCACCTTGAGGGGGTCGATGTGGACGGAATCCGATAGAAGGCGTTTGCCCTCAGTTGTGTGTGACTGCAACTCGCTGCTGTAGGCCTCCTGGAAGGCCTGGAGGTTGTACGCGGGGACGACGTAGGTCAAATCCCCTTCAATCGGCACCGAAAGCACCGGCTGTCCCAGGAATTCCATCGGGAGGACGAAGCCGGTATAGGTCATTTGGATCACGTCGTCCTTGGCGAGAAGCTCGATGCGGGTCTTGGGATCGGTGCTGCGCAGTTCGCGCTCTTCCTCCACCAGCTGTTTGGCCGTCAGCAGAAGCTCCTGCTTAAGGCGTTTGACTGCCAGGTCCAGATCCGACTGCTGCAGGACGGTTCGTTCGGATGTCGTGCCGCCGGTCGCATCTTTTTCGTTCTTCGCGTAGACGAGCTTGCGTTCCGGCACGGGCAGTCCCGTAAACTCCCACTGGAGCCCCGCGGGGACGTTCCCTCGCTTGCCGATAATCTTGTCGTAGAGGTCTACGTGGTCGGCCTCCGACGCCACGGTCACTTTGCCGCCCGCGGGGATCGTTACCGGGCCCCGGAGCTTAAAGATCATCCCCGCCTGGTTGAGCAGGCGCGTTCCCTTCCGGAACGAGTACGACTCACCCGACTCGTTCATAATGGTCATCTCCACGTGGGCGTCATTACCGGTGAACTCGGGGCTGATGTCGTCGAATGTGATGGATTTGTGGACGTGCGCGCGAATGTTGATCAGCGGCTGCACGCGCACGCGGGACGAGACTTCCACGTGCGCACCGGATGAGACCAGCGTGATGTTCATCGTCTGCGTCACCAAGTCCGACCGGGGCCACAGGTCGACAGTCGCCGAGGGCAACAAGCGAAAGATGACGAACAGAAAAAGCCCGACACTCAGCAGGAGCAGCACCCAGATGCGAGCCTTGGGAACTGAGAGCAACCCGACGGTCTGCAGGCGCGACCGCCACTGCTGGCGCCACAGGCTCGGCGAAAAGAACCGCAGGGCCTCGGCGGAACGTTCGTGTCCGGCCAAGAGTGACCTCAATTGCCGGGTCCGGTCGATCACACGGATGCCCTGCTTGCGCGCACGCGACGCGACGATGGGCTCCTTACTCGCCAAGCGCAGCCGGTAGCGGATCTTCGCGCATTCCTCCAAAAAGGGGGCGCGATCTTCCTCCTGCAAAAGATGCGTATTGTCCGCGCTCGAAAGAACGACGATCACCTCACCACTGGATTCCCGGATGCGCCGCGCGAACGCGTTCCACGATTCTTCTTCGGCACGGAAGAGCACGGTGAATTTCTTCTCGTCAGGCATGTCTACGGAAGGATAAAGGATTCAAAAGCAAGGAGCGAGGATCTTCGTTGTCCTGAACCTTGTTTTTCATCCTTGATCCTATCGTCGTAGCGCCTCGATGGCCGGCAACTCCTTTCCGCCGATGAACTCGAGCATCGCCCCGCCGCCAGTGCTTACAAACGTGTACGCGTCGAGCGGATGCTTATACCGAATGTGGAAGTCGATGGTATCGCCGCCACCGATGATCGAGGTCGCACCGGGTGAGCCAGGCGAGCCCTTCGTGGCCTGAGCAATCGCGTCTGCAATGTGCCCGCTTGCGTGCGAGAAACGGTCGACTTCATACAGTCCAAGTGGCCCGTTCCAGACGATGGTCTTCGCAGATGCGATGATCTCGCGGTACTTGGCGACCGTCGCGGTGCCGATATCGAAGATTCCCTGCTGCGAGGAAATGCTTTGCACCGGGACACAGGTCTCATCGGTGCCGTCTTTTGGCTCCGCCGCCACGATTGCGTCACCCGGCACATGGATGGTGGCGCGGCCCTCCTTTTCGGATTCCCGCACGGTCTCCTGCGCCTTGGCGAGATGTTCCTCTTCATATTTCGATTTCCCGATATTGAAGCCGCGCGCCGCGATGAACGTGTTCGCGATGCAGCCGCCCAGCAAGATGTGATCGCCTTTCGTAAGGAACCGCTCGATCACGGGGATCTTCGTCTCCATCTTGGCACCGCTGAGGATCAGAACGACCGGATGTGTGGGCTCATGGAGGGCACTAGAGAGCATGCTGACTTCGCGTTGCAGATGCAGGCCGCCGAACGACGGGAGCAGGCGCGCGACGGCGCACGTGCTGGCCTCTTCATATTCATGGCACGACGCGAACGCTTCGTTGACGAAGACCTCCCCCAGAGACGCCATGTCCTTGCCGAGAGCCTTCTGCTCATCCGGGCTTCCTTCCTCGCCACTGTGGAACCGTACGTTTTCCAGATAGAGGATCGACCCCTCCGCAAGATTTTTTGCTGCCTCCTGGGCCTCCGGTCCGACGGTCTGCGTGATGTGCATCACGGTCACTTTTGGCAAGAGCGTGCCCAAATGTTTCGCGACGTGGACTGTCGACAGTTTCGGATCGGCTTTCCCTTTTGGCCGCCCCACATGCGTCATGAGGATGATGTGCGCACCGGCTGTGAGAAGATGCTCGATCGTCGGAAGCGTCGCCTGGATCTTCTCATCATTTTTGAGCTTCCCGTCCGCATTCAACTCGATATTGTGGTCCACGCGCACAAGGACTCGTTTGCCGGAAACGTCGGCATCAGCCAGAGGCCGGATGTCATGTACACTCATGGGCATAGTGTAGTGGCCGCACCGCGTAATCATCAAGAATACTCTCCATGACTCCCCTGCTGACCATTCCCCTGCTGGCGTTTGCGACCACTGTGGTCCTCCACTTCGCCGCATTGCACGTTTTTCCGTGGCTCGGATTGCTCGATTTCCCCGAACGCTATGGCCTTCAACGTAGACCAATCCCCTACCCCACGGGCATCCTCGCCGTTCTGACGTTCTGCGCCTTCTTCGCCGTCCTACAGCCCTGGACGACGCAAAACATCGGGCTGCTTCTGGGAATCGTATTGCTGATGGTCTGCTGTTTTACCGATGATCGGTTATTCCTCTCACCTTTCCTGCGGTTTGGCATCCAGGCGCTCGTCGCGGTGGTCGTCATCGCGGCAGGCGTGCGCATTGGTGCGGTGACGAATCCCCTGCCCGGCGTGTTGGCCCCCGAGAGCAGTATCGTCCTCAGCAGCGGATGGCTCCTCGCTTTCAGCGTCGCATTCACTCTCATCTGGTTGCTCTTCACCATCAACGCATTGAATTGGTTCGACGGCATTCCGGGCCAGGTGAGCACGTTGAGTGTGATCGGTTTTCTGACAATCGGCTTCCTCTCGCTGAGCGCACGCGTAGACCAGCCGGCGCTCGCGTTACTTTCCTTCATCCTCGCAGGCATCGCGCTTGGCATTCTCATCTTCGATTTCTCGCCGCCGCGCGTCCTGATGGGCGATACCGGTGCGATGTTCTTCGGGCTCATGATCGGCGTTCTGACCATCTACTCAGGCGGCAAAGTCGCGACGGCATTTCTTGTCCTGGGGGTGCCATTGATCGATGTCCTCTTCGTCGTCGTCCGCCGGTTGCACCGCGGCCAGTCGCCGTTCCGCGGCAACAGCACGGATCAGCACCTTCATCACCGGTTACTCAAAAAAGGTTGGTCACCGCGCCAGGTCATTGTCCTCACCGCGGGCATCGGCGCGCTGTTCGGCATCACGGCGTTGTTCCTCAGCACTGGCGGGAAAGTTATTGCGGGACTGCTTCTGCTCATCGTGATGTTGGGACTGTCCTGGTACTCGGGGAAAAATGGAAAATTGTAAATTGTAAGTGGTAAATAGAAATCTTTATTTCCCATTTTCCATTTACCACTTACCATTTGGTGCTATGTGCTACTACTTGTGCGAGCAAAGAAAATGGCTGCTCAACGGATATAACGCATCGGCTGGCTCATCTCGCCAGTCGGTTGTGCCTGAATGATGATGGTGGTGTCCCCGAGCGGAAGCATCTGCACTTTCGCGACGCCGTTCTTGAAGTCGGAGACAGCAATGGCGGACGGCTTGAACTCGGCACGGCCGAACGCGGTGCGAAGATAGACAATGTCGGAGGATGTCGGCGCGGTGACGGTCTTGCCATCGCGGTCGAGCAACAGCAGCGTGATATTCTCCCACGCACGCTCTTTGCCAAACGACCCGTCATGCGAGATGCGCACGCTCATCACAGGCCCGATGGCAGGTGCGGCAACCGGAGGTGCGGCGGACGAGGAAGCGGGCACCGGGATCGGGACGACAGGGGCGTTCTCGGTGTAGGCAACGAGGGTCGGCTTGGCGGCAGCAAGCTTGGCCATACGCTGCTCACGGCGTTGAGCCGGGGTCATGCGAAGCGAGGAGCTCATCGAGGAGATGGCGGCGGACGTAGCGTCGGCCACCACGGGCCCCACGTACGTTTCGTATGACTGTACCGTGAGCATCGGGTCCAGCGTGTACTGCACGCCGTTCTCGCGGCGGAGGCCCGCATCGATCGCCTGCGTGAAGTTCATACGCGCGCTCTGCTGGTCTTGCGAGGAGAAGGGCCAGTACGGATGAAACGGCGCGCTGGCGCGGTCCATCTGGAAGTGGAGGTGCGGTGCAGTGGCGAAGCCCGACTGGCCGCTGAGCGCGATCTGGTCGCCCTTCTGGACCACCGCGCCTTCCTGCCCGAGCACCGCGCTCAAGTGCGCGTACACCGAGAAGACCGTAGACTTCTCGCCGTGGCGGTCGACGTCGGGGACGTTGGGGTGACGGACGACCACGTAGTGCCCGTAGCCGCCGGCCTGGTACCCGATCGAGTCGATGATGCCGTTAGCAACGGAGAGCACAGGCGTGCCCTCGGGCACCGAGATGTCCTCACCCACATGGCTCCCCTTCCCGCGACCGGTTTCGTAGGTGCCAAGGTGTTCGACAAAGTAGACGCGGCGCAGGCCCGAGTCGGACGTGAGGTCGTCACCGTAGCGCTTGTACGTCGGCAAGCTGACCAGCATGTCCTTGGGCACCTGGCGGTACGTGTTCTTACGGATGTCGCCACCCAGCTTCGCCCAGCGCTCGTAATCCGGCACCTGTGCAATCGGCGGAGCCATACCCGTAAAGACGATCATTGAGTCGCTCCCCTCTCCCAACACCGACGCCCAGAAGACATGCCAGCCGTGCTGGCCGACCATGTTGCCCGTAACGAATGCGAACACGGAAAGAACGGCGATCCAGAACGTCGCTCGCTCAGAGAGGTACTTGAAAGCATGGGGTTCCTTCCGGCGATAAACGGAAGAGCTCGTGAAGCCGAACTTCCTTTTCGATACAATCGTCATAGTTGTTGGTTTGTTGTAACTTCACTATTATACAATCTTTTGACATTTTTATCAATGCATGACAAATGCACAATTAAGGCTACAAGTGGCTCTGGGAGCCAGAAAACGGGGGCTTCCCTCGGAGCGTCCCTATACGCCATTCCTGTCACCATAGCGCTCAGTGGCGAGCTGGGAGCCGGCAAAACGACGTTTCTGCAGGGTTTTGCCTCAGCTCTTGGAGTACCTGGGTCCCTCACCAGCCCGACCTATGCCCTGGAGCAGCGATATGAGATGGCGCGCGCGATAGGGGCCATTCGCGAACGACCCCTATCAAACGAATTCCTGCACCTAGACCTCTACCGGCTCACACCCGCCCAATCAGAGCAATTGCTCCATGGGACCGAGCAGTTCTCCGGCATTCGCTGCATCGAGTGGTCCGAACGCATTGACCTCAAGCGCCTCATCAACGAGGGGCCCGTGATTCACGTCCATCTCACACCGGGCGGGACAAAGGAGGAAAGGGACATCACGTGTGCTTTCCACGATATGAAATTGCCGACAGGCGAAGAAGTGACACGATGGCGTGCGGACGCCCGCCTGCCACAGCACATCACCGACCATTGCGAAGCGGTCGCGGCACTCTGCGAACTCCTCGCAAAACATCTGATCGAAAAAGGGCACGTCGTGCGGCCCGGTGCCCTCCGCGCAGCCGCGCGCATACACGACCTGTTCCGCTTCCTCGATTTCCGACCCGAAGGGCATCCGGATGGGAACAAACATTCAAAAGATGATATCGCTGTGTGGGAATCCATCCGTGCGAGTTTCCCCGGCATGAACCACGAAGAGGCGTGTACCGCATTCCTCCGGAAGGAAGGCTATCCCGGCATCGCCGCCATCGTCGCAACGCATGGGCTCAAGCGTCCGCCACCGGCCGACGGGACGGTGGAGCAGAAACTCCTCTACTACGCCGACAAGCGCGTAATGCTCGACAAGGTCGTGTCACTCGACGAACGCTTCGCCGATTTTTCGGCGAGGTACGGCAAAGGGCAGACCAGCGAGGACCATAATCGATGGCTCATGGAAGCCAAGAAAACAGAGGGGGAACTCTTCCCCGACGGAGCGCCTCACCCCTAGCCATAATCATAGCCGCAGGTCTTCGACCTGCGGTCCGCGCAGGGATGAGGTCAGAACCTCCACGGCACCAATTCATCCACGAGCACCGACCCGACTGTCGACGGGTCCAGCAGAATCGGAGCGAGTGTCAGCAGCGTGAGGGCGAGCAGGACGCCTGCAAGATTCACGCGCTCGATCCGCCTCCAGGGACCACATGCTTCCGAAGACTGCAGAAGATGCAGCTTCACGTTCACAAAGACGCCCAGGAGATGCCACAGGATTTCCACGCGGGGCACGAGCAGAATGAGCCCACGGAGGACACTCACTTCAATCCGCAGCATGCCGCTCAGCGCGACGATGCCCGCCGCGTCGTGATGCAGGTACACCGACAACGTGAGGCCAACTGTGAGCATCAGGATATCGAAGAGCCCTTCACGGAACGTGGAGAGCAGTGTCCGCTTCCATGAGCGATGGTGGATCTCGCGGTACTTCACGATGTCGAGCCCGGCGTGGGCGGCGGTCAGCAGGGCAAAGAGACCGACGTTGAACAGCGCAGCAGCAATGAGCGTGAGCGCGATGTACCCCGCGTGGAACGCAGGCAGGTCGTCGTGGTCCATGGCGAAGCCTTTCAATCGTAGTGCGAGATTGTGCATGTTTGTGATACTTTCCTATTATAACATATTTATATATTTTCGCAATTCCTCCTCTCCCACCCGCACAGCAGCGCGCAGAGGCTCCGACCCATCTGCTTGGAGAGAGCGCAACACATCAAGCTTATCCCCCGGTGCCTGTGGGACTGCTTCAAACGGGATGTGCAGACCGAGCGCTGCGACTGCACCGTGGTAGCGAGCGGTGATCACGAGCGCGGTATCGGCCAGTGCTGCAGAGAGTTCGTCGATCGAGCTGGCAGATTTGATGGAACAGCGCGGGCCAATCTTCTCGCACAAAGATCTGCAAAGAATCTGTTCAGAGACTGATCCAGGATCGAGGGACACGATGTTCACTGCTTTGGTCGAATGCCGCTCCGCGGCCGACAGCACAATAGATCGGAACGACTCATCGGCGTTCCCACGCGGAATGACCGTGAGAAGGTTTCCAGCAGTGTTCCGAGCTGCATCAGGAATCAATGACAAGACAGGATCAAACGAGATAATGACCCTAGCCCTAGCCCAACCCCTAGCCCTTTGTGCACTCTCCGGATCTCTCACAGAGATGAACGCCGCATGCGAGATGGCACTCTTGGCACACCACTCCCCCACCCCCGTTGTCACCGGGCCTATCCCTTGGAAAGCCAACACGACCCTTTTGCGCAGCAACCTCGCTACGAACGAGTGCCACCACCAGAGCAGGCAGGCCTTGGAGGATTCGACATCTGTGAAGAGCGATCCGCCACCGAAGACGACGGCCCTGCATCGTACATATGCCCAGAGCGTGTGCAGCCAGGGCGTCGTCAGCAATGACCGAACGCCAAAGGGAAGGCGCGGCACCTCGCCATCGCCAGGTGAGGCAGAGAGGACTGTCCACTGCACATCGGGAAATGCCTTCAGGAAATACTCCTTCAGGGCTTCATCGCCAAGATTGTCGACGCCGTAGTTGCCAACGAGGAGACAGCGCATAGTCCCGTAGGTTACTCCTTCTTCTCTTCTGCTGCAGGAGCGGCTGCGACGACCTCTTCGACCGGTGTGGCAATGGCGCCTGCGAACTCATCCGACGTCGTGAAGCGCTCGCTCAAGCGTGCGGCCTTGCCCTTCCGTCCACGGAGAAAGTTAAGGCGTGCGCGGCGGACTTTGGCGATCTTCTTCACTTCAATCTTTTCGACCATCGGGGAGTGCATCGGGAAGACTTTTTCGACCCCAACGTCGGAGACTATGCGGCGCACGGTAAACGAGGCATCGGTCTGACTGTGCCCACGGTGGATGCCGATGATCAGGCCTTCGAAGATCTGGGTGCGCTCCTTCTCCCCTTCCTTGATCCGTTCGTGCACGCGCACGGTGTTGCCCACCTCGACGAGGGGAACTTTGCGGAGGTACTTGGCAGCCTGTGTATGGAGCAATCCTGAGGTCAAAGCCCAAGTAGGGTATAGGGGGATTTCTGTAGCCGCAAGGCATTGTTTCGGGTTTCGAGTGACGGATTACGGGTAGAGAAAAGCTCTCTGTACTCGAAACTCGCAACCCGTAACCCGCAACCCGCAACCTACTTCCCCTGCGCTTCGGCAATCTTGTCCGCCATCGTATTCAAAACGGTAATGTGGCGCGGATCGTTCAAAATCTCGAGGATGAACCTGTCTTTGAGGCTCAACCGGTAGAGGAAATCCGCCTCCGGAAAGATCGAGTACTTCACGTGCTTCATCTGAGGGTCCTGGAGCAGCAGAGCCTCGACCAGCTCCTTCTTCACTCCACCAACGATGAGCAGGTCGACCTTGCTCTCGGTACCGGCGAATGACCCCGCGAGGATGATGAGCGAAATGTTTGGGAAGTTCTTGAGGCTAGCGACGATTGGACTCTCGGCCTGCACTTCCTTGCTAAAGAGGTTCCGCAAGTCCGCATACAGCGAGAATTCGGTATCCACGCGGTAATATTTCTTCCGGTTGCGGTGCCGTGCCTTCACCAAACCCACGCGGCGGAGGTTCTCGAGCTCCCGGCGGATGCTGTTGATCTGTTCGCCAAGAAGACGGGTCAATTCACGGATGAAGTATTCACTCTCGGGATGCAGCAGGAATGTCGAGAGGAGCTTAACTCGCGTCTGCGACGAAAACAGTGCTTTGAGAGTGGAGGAAGACATGTGTCTGATCACAAACAGTACTCATGAGTACATGCACAGCGCAAGAAAAGTATACGACAGTACGAACATTTTACGTACTCATTGTTCATGGCTATATAGAGCCAGAAAGTAACTTATTTGATGTAATAATTTAGTTTGATTGAACACAAAATCTACTCACTTAATTTCGCAATTGTGTCGTAGTGCTACTCGGCTTCGCGAGGGCAATGCGGCATACCAATACGCCCGGAACCCTAGGGCAAAGCCAAAGAGAGAACTTGCCAGGATTGTTGAACGGAAAGCCAAAAAGTGCTATACTTATGAGATTTATGTGCGGTAAAAAGCTTCTCCACCGCGCTCTGCAATCTGCCACGATCAGTGTGGCCTTGTTCGTACCGCAAGTGGTAATGGCACAGGTGGCCGGCACGGGAGGCGTCTTGCGTACTAGCCTTCCCACCACAATCGTCGCCGGGACGGTCGGGCTGGGGAAGATGCTCATCCTGATCCTGAACTTCTTCGCGTGGTTCCTGCTCTCGTTGCTCGAGATCGTCATGAACCCCGAATTCATGTTCGGGATGAATGCGGATGCTGCGGGGGTGCCAAACATGAACCTCGTGAACATGCTGCACGAGATCTGGCAGTTCACGCGCGACTTGGTGAACATCGGGTTTGCCATGGCCCTGATCGTCGGGGCGATCATGATGATCGTCACGGCGGACGGCTCCAAGCTCAAGGAACACGCCAAGAACTTCGTCATCGCCATCGTCCTGGTCAACTTCTCGTGGTTCATCCCGCGCGTCATCTTCGACGTTTCACAGGTGCTCACCTACACGGTCTACCAAATCCCCTCCCTCATGAACAATGGCGGAGCCTGCACCCGTCCGCCGGAAGATGATGAGGAAGGGGATCAGCCGTGCGACGTGGTTGTCGATTACCGGTTCCTCGAGGGGACCGAAGAGGTCGATGATGGCGTGGACGGGTGGAAATGCCCCTTCAAACCCCTCGTGTGCTACCGACGGGTACCGATCAACCGAGCGGACGTGGCCGTCAGCGGCACCACAAGGATCTTCCACGGGCTCGTCGTCAACCACGCGCGGCTGCAATGGCTGATCGGACGTTTGCCGACGGAAGTGGACCCCGCGTTGCCGCCGAACGCACCTCTCACGGAGGTCCTGCAAATCCTGGCGTCGACGGTCCTGAAGGTCATGCTTGTGCTGATCCTCCACATTGCCATCGTCTTTCCGCTCGCAGCGATGGTCGCCGCGTTCTTCATCCGAATCCCCGTGATCTGGATCAGCATGGCATTCATGCCCCTCGTCGCGCTGGGCTTTGCGTTCCCAAAGCTCCGTGAAGGTGAGTACGGCGACCTCTTCTGGAAATGGCAGGAACACTTTCTCCAGGCCGTCTTCCTGCCTGCGAAAGTCGCGATCCCGTTCGTGATCGGCTTCATCATGGTCAATGCCGGAGCGAATCTCCCGCCGCCGCCCGCGATCGGACCGATACCGGTACTGTCGCTCTTCGCCGGCGTCCGTGACCTGTGGCAGTTTCTCTGGATGGGCATCGCACTCTTCATTATCTGGAAATACAGCTTCCAGGCACTTGCAGAAGACAAGGCGGGCTTCATGGGCCACTTCACCGAGACCATCAAGGGCGTCGGCTCCGGCATCGGCAGCTTCGCCGCCCAGGCACCGTTCAGCATCCCGTTCATCCCCGTGCCGGGCCGCGGCAACCAGTCGCCGCTCGCGCTCTCGCATGCGCTTGACCCGCGCCGTGCGGCGTCGCACATGCGCAGCTCCGGTGAACTGCCAAGAATGGATGCACTGTTCCGCGACAACCGCACGCGCCCACCGCAAAACCAGGCAATCCAGAAGATCATGACGTCCCATGACGAAACGATCACCATCCAGCAGACACTCTCGAAGGGAACGGGCGCGGGTACGCCCGCGGATCAAACAAACGCGCTGCGGCAGTCCCTGCAGCAGTTGCAACGGCACCATGGCACGAATGCACAATTCCAGACACTCTCGAACCGTCAGGTGCTGGAGGAACTGCTCCGCGTTGGCGCGTTGTCCACTGCAGAACAGACACGGATCCGTACTGTCCTCGACAACCCGAACAATGCCGGACTCATGGCCGCAGAGTTCCGGACACCCGTGCTCTAACCCTCCCCTGATTCCCCCCAGACACGATGAGTACCGAAGTCGGACGACCATC